>CAZJOB010000024.1:0-6300 GCA_964547435.1 uncultured Desulfatiglans sp.
CGCGTCCAGTATAAGAGTCCCTTTGATTCCTCTGTCGCCAATGGATATTTCATCAAAGAGTTTTTCTATGGATTGGTCCTTAAGGCTGATGTTTCCTGATATGTCGATCCTTCTGTTCCTGCCTGTTGCTAAAGACCCCGAGGCGTCTAAGGTCCCATGTTCCAGATTCGCGCGGGCATTATCTATTTTCAGGGTTCCATTCATGAATCTCAGATCAGCGCTCAGGTTGTTATATTCGAGTTTTCTCCAGACGCCCTCCTTTATACCCGCATTCAGGGTCACATCGATATTACGCAACATGCCCCTGTCCATAAAGGAGTCTTTGTTCTCTTTAGATGCCTCTTTTAGTATTATATCGGTCAGATCAAAAAAATCAGACTTGAGGGCCAGATCACCCTTTATGCCTTTCCAGCCTTCTATCCGGCCTGTTACAGAGAGTGAATTCTTATCTGCCGACATACTGCAGCTTCTGATAATCAGTTCTTTACCGATAAATTCCATATTGATGCCGCAGTCGCTTATCAGCAGAGGCAGCCCGCGCCATTGAAGGAATATTCCGCTGCCCTCAATATATCCATTGATATTCAAGTCTTCCCGATTCTTCGAAGACAAAGATGCCAGGACATCGCCTTGAATGTCGCCTTTTATGAAACTCTCTGTTCCGGTAAAAGAAAAGCCCAGGTCTTCAAGGGAGAGGCCTGAAGACATTAGATGCAGGTCTTCAATATGATTATTTTTCAGGTCATAATCACCTGCCAGGGAAAAGCCTGTGCCGCCAAGATCAAAATTCGCCCTGTTCAGGGTTATCCTGTCATCAGGCATTATATCCAGGCTGTATTCAACGCTCCCTCCTGCCCCTGAAGGATGGATTACAAAATCTCCCGATTCCATATCAAGACCGCTGATATCTATTGCGCCGTTGATACTATATGAATCCTCTCTCTTTACAATAATGGACCTCCATGGCACAGGCTTTCTGAATCTGAAGGGGAACATCTCATTTTTAAAAAGTACAGATGCCGCCTGGTTCATATCCATCAGAGTCTCTATTTCAGCGCTCTTGAACCCTATCTCCTCACCTTCAATCTCAAATACCCCTGATGTGTAAAAGGGAGAGCGCCCCCAGATGCCGTTTCCTGAAAACCGGTTCTCCGCCTTTTCAAGAATCCGGAATTCAAGGTCAGTGAATCTGACGGGAAGAGAAAACATCCTTTTATGATACTCAAGATCCCTAAAAAGAAACAGGCCCTCAATAATCCGGGGAATTTCCCATCCCTTTCTGTAGCCTATTGTTGTGTCACAAGTAAGTTTTCCCCTGATATTCTCGTAGTTATTCAGAGATTCCCTTCCGCGCGGCGGTATCACATATATATCCCTCTGACTTATGAGTTCCTCAAGATCAAAGGCCCCTTTTACCATGATCTCGGTAAAGGGGTCTCCGGACAACATTCCGTGCACTGTCAGGCCGCCGTGTTCTATAACAGAATCCTTCCCGAACCTGCCCTTCAGATCATATATATGAAAATTGTGTTCAAAGATCTTTACTATGGCCGAGACACCGGAAAAGGGCAGTTGAATCCCTTCCCCTGAAACAGTGAAATTTCTGCAATCCAGGTCCATGGCAAAGATGGATCTGTTTTCCTCTTTTCTGATATTGCGGAACTGGTCAACAGTGCCTTTCATACCCAGAAGATCCATCCTGATGTCGCCTTTTTCCAGGACAGGGAAAAGCATGTCTTCGAGCCATCTATTGGTAACCGGCAGGGGAAAATGGTTTCTGAAGGTATCAAAGGGCATAAACCCGCTTTTTACAGTCATATCAATAAAAGGATTTTTTAGTTCTTCAAGATCAATGATAAAATCAAGTTCCAGTTCAAGGTCGGGCGTCTTTACCAGGGAAGGATGCACGTTGATCTCTCTGCCTATTATTACTGAATCAAACTCCCATACCAGTTCAGGGATCGAGTATTTTTTTATTCTTCCCTTTCGAATGTAGTCAAACTTCACTGAATCAAAAAAGGCCTTGCCGTCCAGTGAAACCTCATCAGGATACTCACCGCTTATTTTCACCTCGGCGCTGACATTTCCCTGTGCCATTCTTATAAATTTGGACCAATATATCCATGTGGTTGGAAACTTTCCTGTTTTGAGAAGAACATTCAGGCAGGGAAAACCTTTTCTGTCCCCGGGTATTATAATATCTCCCGTAAGATCAAAAGATGTCTTTTCGTCTCTGTGTTCCACATCACCGGCGCTTATAATCGACATGGTAAAGGGAGAAGCGCCCTTTTTTCGCAAATCCAGATCAAGACCTGAAAAGATAAAGTCGCCCCTCCTGCTGCTGAGAAGGATGCTGCCCTCTTTTATGATGATTTTTTGGACCTCAGACCCGGAAAAAATTCTGTTGTTGCCGAATTCAGGGATCTCTGATTCTGAAGACAGCATTTCAGATTTTATGGTAATTTCGGGGCGGGTTATGTGTACGCTGGCAACAACAAATCTGCCTGCAAGTAATTTTCGGGTATCCAGGACCAGATCAACCTCGGGCGCCTTGATGTCTGCTTCACCGTTTCGGGACTGTGTATGGAAGTTTTTAATAATAATGCCTGTGCCGCCGTAAAAGTGCAGCGCCATATCACCTGTCCGGATATCAATGCCTGTATGTTGGGAAATCTTCTCAATCAGATACTTCTGCACAGGGCGTGAATGAATAAGGGTGTGAACGAGGATGATTATTGAAAATGCCAGAAGGAAAAGCAATAGAAGGGCGCGGGCCAGGGGCCGAATTTTTTCGAAAGATATCATGTTCCTCTTAACCGCTCCGATGTCCCCGGTTGAAGTAGTCCCTGAGTATAAGGGCATGATCAAACGTCATATCATCAGGGATGTTGTCGCGAGTGAAGACGCCTATATCAACGGCGTCATCAGCGGCCCCGGGCAGGCCTTCGGCCCTGGCAATAAATACTACTGAGATGGTGTGGTGTCTGGGGTCCCTTTCAGGGTCCGAATAGGCGCCCAATTGTGAAATGAGTTCAACATTCAGTGATGTCTCTTCACGCGCCTCCCTTATCGCGGCCTTTTCGAGACTCTCACCATAATCGACAAATCCTCCGGGCAGGGCCCATCCATAGGGAGGATTTCTCCTTTTTATGAGGACAACGCCATTTTCCATTTCTATAATAATGTCAACAGTTGGAAAGGGATTTTTATAAGTCCTGACTTTTGCTCCGCAGGAAGGGCAGATGATATGACTTTTCATAGGATAAATCTTTCTTTTATATCATCAAAGGCCATATTGAGAAATCAGCCTTGAAAGATAGGTGCGCTGTATCTTCATCTGTTTGGCGGCCACGCTTCGGTTGCCTTCAGAATATTTGAGATTGAGCTTTATAAACTCTTTTTTGAATTCATCAAGCGCTTCCTTCAGGCTCAATCCGACCTGCATGCCGGGTTGTTCTGTTTCCTTGCTGTTGATAGGCAGATCATCACCGGAAATCTCATCTGTGTTCCCCATAACCACGGCCCGCTCTATAGCGTTTCGCAGTTCCCTCACATTTCCGGGCCAGTTATATTTCAGCATTTTGTCCATAGCCTCCTTTGAAATCCTCAAATTATGAAGGCCCGCTTCTATTCGAAAGATATCCAGAAAATAGTTGGCAAGCATGGGGATGTCCTCTTTCCTTTCTCTCAAAGAAGGCATACGAATCTGAACCACATTAAGCCTGTAAAAAAGGTCTTCCCTGAACCGGTCAGACTCTATCTCTTTCTCTATATCTCTGTTTGTCGCCGCGATCACCCTTACGTCCACTGTAATGGGCTCAATACCTCCAACTCTGTAGAAGACTCCTGCCTGAAGCACCTGTAGAAGTTTTGCCTGCATGCCCGGAGACATCTCGGCTATTTCATCAAGAAAGATGGTGCCGCTGTCCGCGAGTTCAAATTTGCCGATTTTTCTGTTTAATGCGCCTGTAAACGCACCCTTTTCATGACCGAACAGATCGTCTTCAAGCAGCGTCTCAGGCAGCGCGGCGCAGTTAAGAATAACAAGAGGTTTTGATTTTCTTGGACCCGCCTTATGAATCAACCGGGCAAGCAGCTCCTTTCCTGTCCCGCTTTCTCCGAGGATCAAGGTGCTTGTCTTGGAATTGGCAACCTTGAGGGCGTCATATATCACCTTTTTAAGGCTGTTGCTTTCACCTATTATCTGGTACTTGCTTCCCAGTTCCTCCTTAAGGTCTCTGTTTTCCCTCTTTACCTGATCGATTTTTCTCGCGCTCATGATTGCCATTGATGCGAGATCGGCTATAACTGTCAGGGTTTTCAGGTCCTCTTCCCTTACGGGACTTCCGTCTTCCTTGTCTATTATCTCAAAGACGCCAATTATCTTGCCTTCGGCCTTCAGAGGGACGCATGCAATTGACTTGGTCTCAAAACCTATATATTCGCTTATTCTCTTGTCCCACCTGGGTTCTTTGCTTACATCGGGTATAAGAAGGGGTTCTCCCTTTTCTGCGACATAACCGGATATTCCCTCTCCAAGATTGATTTCAAATTGTCTGACTTCCCGGCTTTTTTCGCCTGTAGCAACCTTGAAATAGAGCTTTTTGGTCTTTTCATCCAGAAGCAGAAGGGAACTGGCCTTGGCCTCCATCATGCGCGTGGCTGTATCTATGATCATCTCCAGAAGCTGGTCAATGTTAAGCACAGAGTTGAGCCAGTTGGATATCTCCCGAAATGTCTCGGGCAGATCATTGATCCTGGGTATTGATTTCATGCCTTCTCCTTTGATCAGAGGAATTTAATCCCGGAATATTAACATATAAGGGTAGTGCATGTATATTATTTTTCATTTCCTTTTTATTATTATATGGTTCGCAACTTTTTTTATACATGGGGTTTTGTTGGTTTTGATTCGGGGGAAATCACATTTTTTAGTCCCGAAGGTTTGAGGTCATAAAGCCTGTATTATTAAACATACGGTAATCAAGCATCTTAATTTAAGCATGTTTCAAAGCGCTTCTGATTATTTCTTTTATTTCGAAGGGTTACAGATTTTTTTGGTTCAATGATTTATAGGGTACAGTAATTGCATCATCCAATTATATATAAAGCGCGGAGATATTATGAATCTATTCGTTCATAAAAGAACCCTGAAAGGCCCTTCTGCCGGGATGATGAAAAATGGCGGCATCAGCTTGATAAATAAAGATGAGGTCAACCTGTTTCTGGGGGGCTTGCTCCATGACTACAACAATCTTCTTATGTGCATTATGGGCAACAGTTCGCTGATATTGCATAAGATGGACAAAGATGATCCTCACTATAAAAGAATAAAACAGATTGAACAATGCGTGGAAAGGGGCATGAAGGTCACGGAAAAGATTCTGGCGTTTATGGATTAAAAGAGTGACTGTCCACCCGGTTTGACAGGCGCGAAACCGGTTGCACGTGGAAATCAAAGAGGCCCCGGCGTTCTTCATTTCATGACCGAAGGGCATTTGCGTCCTGCCGAAGGAAAAGCTATATTTCATCCCTGTAACCCCTGCTTACAGGTTTTCCGTCGACATAGACATTTTTATTTTCATCAAAGGCGAATCTGCCTGCTGCAATCATCTCAATCGTCTTCGGGAATATTTTCCAGTCGCCTGTCTCCTTAAGTCTCTCCTGATGTTGATCCACCACCTTTGTCAGCAGCTCCTCGTCCTTTATTAAAAGGTCCAGGGATAAGGGAAGTTCGACTTCCAGGGGCTCTGAAACCATCAAAAGGGGGCCTGTATCCACGCCCTGGTCGGTCCACAGCGTGGAGGCCCGCAGGCTCGTTTCGCCCTCGAGTAAGGCATCGCGCACAGCGTGATCCCCCACATACTTCCTTCTGCCTTTATTGTCCAAGATGGACAGATCCGCGGGATGCACATTGACGCACCTCTTAAGAGTCGTGTAGCTCATGTATCCTCCCAGGGCAATAATATCTATATCAAATGCCTTCACAAGGGTTGCAGGAACACTGTCAAATTCCCTTCTGGCTGCCAGACCTTCAGGGGTCAGGGCTGTCCTCTTTACCCCCCTGTTATTATGAAAGGCCCTGATGTCATAACTGAAATATGGTATTCCATTCTCAAGAGCTATCTGCTCACCCCTGCACCTGCCGTCCGATCTGTCACTGAAGATAAAAGCCACGTGAAAGGGGGAAGAGATATGATTTTCAGTATAGTGCTTCTCTCTCTCGATCAGCCTGATGATATTTGTCCCTGATCCCGACATGAATGCGGCAACCTTCATGGGCACGGCTTTTTTCTCAGG
>CAZJOB010000024.1:6400-18978 GCA_964547435.1 uncultured Desulfatiglans sp.
TTACTATAATAAGGCCTTTAAGTTCAATGAAAATAATAAGGCCTTTAATGTTTATTCCACCTATAAACATCTTTTATTATTGTTTTTACTGGACTTTTTTTTATCCATTACTATAATGATGGACTATAATAATAATTGCCACTATGAGCAAATTTATAATAAAAATGTTTTTTTTGTTTAACTTGAGTTTCAATGGCATAGTATTTGAATTTAAGATTCTTGTATGTCTTATGCTTTTACATAACCGGTTGTATAATTATATATAATATCAGTTAATTAATATATAATTTATATTATATGTTGACAAATGTTTATTTTTATGTTTAATTTTTTATAAAATATCTCTTGAGATCGCTCATGTACCTAGAATACTGGGAGTTTAAAAAATTTCCATTTGAAAATGTCCCGGACCCTGATTTTTTTTATCTCTCAAAGTCCCATGAAGAGGCTTTGACGCGGCTCATCTATGCCGCGAAGATGAGGAAGGGGGGCGCCATGCTGTCCGGAGACATAGGCTGTGGAAAGACCACCCTTTCAAAGGTCTTTATAAATGAACTTGCCGAAGACCAGTTTGATATAGGGCTTATAATAAATCCCCGGCTGGAACCGACAGAGTTTCTTCAGGAGGTTCTTTTTCAATTCAATATTCATGATATTCCGTCGACAAAGGTCAAATGTCTGAGGGCCTTTTATGATAAGATGATAGAAAACATGAAGGCCGGCATTGAAACCATCTTAATCATTGATGAGGCGCAGCTTCTGACCGAAGAAACCTTTGAAGAGATAAGACTTTTATTGAATTATCAATTAAACAGCAGATTCCTTTTAACAATAATACTTCTCGGGCAGCCCGAGTTAATGAACAAGGTCAAGGCTATAGAACAACTGGAACAGAGGATCGCCATCAGGTATCATTTAACGCCTTTTAATCATGAAGATACTTGTAGTTATGTCACCTTCAGGCAGAAAAAGGCCGGAAGAGACAAAACCGCGTTCAGCGATGATGCTCTCAACAGGATATATGAAAACACCAAAGGGATTCCCAGAAAAATCAATAACCTTTGTGATCTTTCACTTCTCGTGGGATTCAGCGCAAGGGAAAAAACAGTCAGTTCTGAAATAGTGGAGAGTGTAATTAGCGATGGTGCGCTTTTCTGATATTATAAAAATAAAAGACAAAAATATGCCCGCGCCTCCTGAACCGGAGCCAATAGAATCAAAGGATAAAGTGAACGGATTCAGACTCAGTGATTCACAGATCCTTAAAATGCCTGTCAAGGAGAGCATGCCGGAGACTGTCACCAAAAAAAAGATAATAAATGCGGATGTTGTTACATATTACGAGAGGTTTATTGAAAGGGCCAGAGACATTCAGCAAAGGGTAAAAAGCGACCTTGGAATAAGCCCGTCGCCCATACTTTCAGACCTTCATGCCGTAATAGACAAAGACCTTGTTGATGAATTATATGAATACGCCATGTCTGCAAAGACCGATCATGAAGAGATGCTTGTACACACTGCTGATGTTATATTCACTGCACTAAAGATCGGCAAAGGCATTAATTACGATATTAAAAGACTCCTTCGGCTGGGGCTGGCAGCTTTTCTTGAAAATGTGGGAATGTACAAGATACCGGATAAAATCCTGAACAGCACAAAAAAGCTCAGTGCAGAGGAGATTCTAATAATCAAAAAACACCCTGAATCAAGCTATGAAATTCTTTCACAGCTTGGCGAAAGATATAAATGGGTTGCCGATGCCGCACTGAAGACACATGAAAGAGCGGATGGATCAGGATACCCTTACGGATTAAAGGGAGATGAAATACCTGAACTCGCTTATATTTTAGGTCTGGTGGACACCTATATCGCCATGATTAAGAACCGGCCTTACAGGGAGAAATTCATTCAGACAGATGCTATAAAATCCATTGTAGAGGCAAGCAAGGGGCGGTTTCCATCCCGGATACTGAAGATTTTTCTGGATCAGATATCTATTTTTCCGGTAGGTTCTTATATAAAACTAAACAATGGCTCTATTGGCAGAGTAATATCAACCAATAAGAACAAACCCTTGAGGCCAACTATTAAGCTGTTATTCGACGGAAAAGGGAAAAAACTGGAAAATCCTCAGACTGTCCGGCTGTCGGATAATCCTTTATTGTTTATCGACAGCAGTGTTAATGCGGACAATATATGGTTATAGAGGTTCTTGCATTATGTCAAAGGCCCAGAATGTGATATTTCTTCTGATCTTTCCGGTGTTAATTTCCCTGAACGGATGCTATTCATCCACAGCAGTAACAGGCATTCCGGTAAAAGATCTGGTGACTGCCGGAGACAGCAGGGTGATGAATAATTCACATATCAGGGATAATATGGAAGAAATCATCTCCTTAAGCGAGGTAAAGGAAAACAGTGCTTTCAAGGAGATCTCGGGGGTTCCGGAATACCTTATCGGTCCGCTTGATGTCCTTGAAATCAGTTCCCGTGTCGGTGACAAGGTGACGACTCAGACAGTCACTGTCGATAATCGCGGCAGGATCTCATACTCGTTTATTGACGATCTGGAGGTAACCGGTCTTGCCCCTAGCGAACTGGACGATATCCTGACCGAAAAGATGTCGGACTATATAAAAAACCCCAGGATCGATATACTGGTCAAGGAGTTTAAAAGCAAAAGCGCCACAGTCCTTGGCGAACTCGCAAAACTTAGGGGGTCGATGAATGTTCAGGCGGGCAGCGGGAGGATATTCCTGGAAGGGAAGACGACGCTTATGGATCTTCTGGCCCTTTCCGGCGGATATACTGTTGAGGCGGATATTAAGAATATCAAGCTTGTAAGGCAGGGCAAAACCTACAGGATCAATCTTTATGACGTGCTCACCAAGGGCGATGAAATACAGAACATCATAATAGATGACGGGGATGTAATTGATATCCCTGAACTTTCCGCATACCGTGAAAGAATCTACGTGATGGGTGAAGTAAATAATCAGGGAGTGTACTCCCTCAGGGACGCGAGGGATCTTCTGGGCGCAATATCCCTTGCCGGCAATGTTACCACTCTGGCAAAGGAGCAAAATACCCTGATCGTCAGAGGGTACTCCCCTGAGGAAGGAAAGCCCCTTGTCATGATGTCTGATGTCAGGGCTCTTTTCAGAAACGCGGATTTGGCTCAGAATTTACCGCTTCAGGAAGGCGACCTGATATACGTGCCGAGAATGGTCATAGGGGATATCAATGACTGGATTACAAACACGATGCCCCTGTTAAACTTTATTTTATATCCCAGAGAGTTTCAGGACAGCTATTTTACTAAAAATTACCTGCACCTGAACCGGAAATAACATGAATACGAGGGACTTTTGACGCAGTACGATATAAACCTCAGAGAATACTGGCGTATTCTGAAAAAGAGGAAGCTGATTGTTATAATCACCGCTGTTGTTGTGGCAGCTGCGAGCTTTTTTTTGGCAAAGTTGAATGCTCCTGAACCTTTGTACAGCGCAACGTGCAGTATCAAGTTTGAGAAGGAAACCACCCTGGAAGGCCTTTACCGCAGGACCCTATCCTGGTCGGAAGGCGATGATATTGAGACGCAGCTCTCTATTGTTACTGGATATACTGTTTTAACCGAGCTGGCAAAAAGGCTTGGTTTTATTCCACAGGATGGTTCGATAGATGATCCCGGGGCAAACGCGATAGTTGAAAATCTTAAATCACAGGTTAAGGTAGAAAGAGAAAATTATACAAATATCATAAATCTTACGGTCATTGACCGCTCCCCTGCCTCGGCTCAAAAGATAGCAAATGAACTGGCCAGGACATACAGGGATCTGCACTCACAGGAGCAGGGGAAACGCACCAGAGAGGCCCTCAGATATATTGAGGAGCAGCTTGCGACCGTACGCCAGAGGTTAAGAAAGGCTGAAGAAGAATTCAATAAGTTCAGTCAGACAAATCAGTTGATCTCCATAGATATGCAGAGTGAGACCCTGCTTCTTCGAAAAAAGGAATTAACCGATGAAATAAGAAGACTGGATGAAGACGAGGTTGAACTGACGGTATTGTTGCGAAGATTAAATGATTTTCTTAAAAACCCTTCCTCCACTGATACAAATTTTTATTCCACAAAGGCGAGTCAGCAGTATCAGGCCACCAATAACAGCATGGTAGAAAATCTTCTTAAAAGGGAGTCTCTACTTGAAGACTTTACCGATCAGCACCCCGATGTTATTTCAATAGGTCTCAAGATAGTAGAGAACAGCCGCAAAATGGTGATGCTACTCAAACTCCAGATGGATACTATTGAACAGAGAAAGACGGGACTCAATGCTGAGGTTGAGGCAGTCAATGAAAAGACAAACAGCCTGATGGAGAAGAAGCTGGAATTCGACAGATTAAAAAGAGAGGTGGATTCCTCCAGGGACATGACGGCCCTTCTTGAAACAAAAAACCAGGAGGCGCTTATAACAAAGGCCGAAAAACCCGATGAAGTTGTAATAGTAAAACCAGCCCTGCAGTCATCCTACCCTATAAATCCGCCTAAAACGGCCATGAAAGCTTTTATGGGATTGATCATAGGCATTGTCCTGGGGCTTATCCTGGCATTTATTATTGAGACATTCGATACCTCTATCGGGGCCATTGAAGATGTTGAAGAGACTCTTGGCGCCAAGGTTCTTGGAGTGATACCCCAGATTGACGCAAAGGATATTCTCTCCATTTTAAAGGATCGTTATCCCAGAGAACTTGATGAGTCCGAAACAAAAAAATTAATCACCCTTGCCTCCCATTACGCTCCGAAAACAATTATGGCTGAGAGTTTCAGGGCGTTAAGGACAAATATTCAGTTTGCCGAAGAAAAGGAAAAAATAAAGACAATCGCTATTACCAGCACATCGCCCCAGGAGGGTAAAACCCTGGTCTCTATAAATCTCGCCGTAAGCATGGCCCAGGCCGGAGTAAAGACCCTTCTTGTCGGAGCCGATCTTAGAAAACCCAGGATAGGTCACGCATTCGGCCTGGAGGAATATCCTGGTCTGGCGGATGTAATTCTGGGGACTTACCCATGGACAGATACTGTAAAGACAGTAACCGATATAATAATGGGCAAGATGAGCATGGATGAGGTGATGATGACTCCGGGTCTTGACAACCTGAGCATTATTACGGGCGGCACCATACCTCCAAACCCTGCCGAGTTGATAGAGTCAGACCGCCTTGTCAAATTTATTGAAGAGGCGAAGGAAAAATATGATCTTGTAATCTTTGATACAACACCTGTTCTTTCTGCAGCGGATGCGATAATCCTTGGGACCAAGGTGGATAGTGTCCTCATAGTATACAAGGTGGGTGCGGTGTCAAAGGGTCTTTTAAAAAGAACGGCCACACAGTTGAAGCAGGTCAACTGCAATATCACGGGCGTAATCCTTAATGGGATGAAACCTGATATAAGCCCGGATTTTCCGAGTTACAAATATTATCAGTATTTTTCATATTATTCTGATACAGGCAAGGATAAACTGAAAAAGCCAAAAAAGCCTTTTAACCTTTTCCCATGGAAGAGAGGAAATGCAGAAAAACCCCTGAGTGAAAGAATATCCGATGAAGAGGAAATTGCCGCATCGGTTAAAGTAGAAAATAAAAAGGGTTTATTTATAAAAACCGGCATTATCGCAGCGGTCTTTCTGGTTTTATTGGGCGGGATTCTTCAGCAGAGCGGGGTTATAGATCCCCTGAAATATTTCACCGGCAAGGGGCCTGAGACCGAACAGAATGAAGCCCCTTCAGGCGCTGATAAAGCCGTAAAGGAAAAGGAGAAAGAGGCGCCGAAGGCGGAACCGGTTGATGAAAAGACGCTGCCGGAAGATATGCCGGAGGCGGAACCGATTGATGAAGAACCGCTCCCTGAAGAGGCGCCGGAAGTAGAACCGGTTCATGAAGAGCCGACACAGGAAGAGCTGCCGATTCATGAAGATGAAATCACAGAATCGAAAACCGATGCCCAGGATGAAGAAAAAATAATAGAACAAGCTGTTGGTCCGGTTTCTTACCCCTCAGGCTCTTTCCCTTACTCAGTTTTTCTTGGGTCATTCAGGACAATTGAAGAAGCAGAGAGGGCAATCTCAATATTCGCATCAGATGGGATTTTATCCTACCCGGTAAAGGTGAACCTGAACGATAAGGGTATATGGCACAGGATTTACGCGGGTCATTTCCAAGGGCATGAGGAAGCTGAAGAATTCATAAAAGAATATGATCTTATCGATGCTTCCGTAAAAAAGGTGACCTACGCTGTTATGATTGAAGATTACAGAACCTCTGCGGATAGGATGAAAATTGAGGAATTATTGAAACTCAATGGCTTTTCACCCTTTGAAGTCTATGAGATTGAGGATCTGAATGGAAATTTTCATCTGCTTTCCGGCGCCTTTATAACAGAAGAGGGGGCTTTATCCCGGAATGAGGAACTAAAGGCAGCAGGGATAAACAGCCAGGTTATCAAGCGGTAATCAGTGTCTATCAAAATGAATAATCTGAATAATTCAGGTCAGAGTACATTACAGCTCATCCTTCCCCTGGTAGCTGTTCTTGTCCTGCTGATAGCTATAACCATTGTTCTCCCTTCAGCTTCAACTCCTGTCGTGGTAGCCTTGGTCGCAGGATTAATAATCTTTATCATAGGCTTTTCCAGCACTGAATTAGCGCTCTATATACTTATATTCTCCATGCTTTTAAGCCCCGAGTTTATCATCGGTACTACCAGTGGGGCCACCCTCGGCAGAGGGGTTACTCTGAGGCTGGATGATTTTATTATAGTTATAATATGTTTAAGCTGGCTCGCAAGGATGTCAATAAATAAGGAACTGGGGCTGTTTTTAAGGACCCCCTTGAATACCCCTATCGCCTATTACATCCTTATCTGTCTGGTTTCCACATTAATTGGATCCATGTTTGGAAGGATAGACCTAAAGACCGGCATCTTTTTCGTATTAAAATACTTCGAATATGTGATCATTTACTTCATGGTTGTCAATCACCTTCAGACAAGAAAACAGGTTTCATATTATCTGTGGGCGCTCTTGATAACCTGTGCGATAGTGTCCATAATCGGGATTTTTCAGATACCTCTGGGTGAAAGGGTGACAGCCCCCTTTGAAGGCGAATCAGGCGAACCCAATACCCTTGGAGGATATCTTCTTTTTATGATATGCATTGCCTGCGGTTTTTTGCTAACTGCAGATTCGACATTCGATAGATTGAAATACGGGTCTCTGGCATTCCTGTTTTTTATTCCGCTCTTCTACACCCAGTCCAGAAGTTCATATATTGCAATTATCCCCGCTGTAATCGTTCTTATAATCCTCTCGGAAAAGAAGGTGTGGATTATGGGGGTATGCATTCTGGTTGGCGCTACCCTGCCATTTATCGTTCCGGATGCTGCAAAGGAGAGGGTCGCCTACACCTTTGAACAGGGGAAAAACCGGGCGGATGTTGTACAGGTCGGCGGAGTCAAGCTGGACACCTCCACTACCGCACGTATAATCAGTTGGAGGGACGCCTCCAGAGACTGGGTTAAGCACCCTGTGCTAGGCTATGGTGTTACAGGTTACCGTTTTGTGGACGCGCAGTATGTAAGAGTGCTTATGGAAACGGGCCTTCTGGGCCTTTTTGTGTTTTTTTTCCTGCTTCTTAATATCTACAAAAAGGCGCGCGAAAATTTTAATGTCGCTGAGGACAGCTTTGAAAAGGGCCTCACCATGGGATTTATAGCCGGATTCACAGCACTGCTGTTTCATGCAATCGGTGCAAATACCTTCATAATCATTCGAATAATGGAACCCTTTTGGTTCACAACCGCTATGGTTGTCCTGATAAAGGATTTAAAGGAAGTTGAACCGGTTAAACGGGCATCCGTGCTATAAACTTACATCAGACTAAAAAAAAATATCCGCCAAGGCGCCCTTTTTATGTGCACTATGCGTATAAATATGTGCATATTTTCTGTTTTTTTCAGTTTTATACTGTCCTGCATTCATATTCCCAATAATCGGTCCTTCCTTACAGGACCTTGACTGCCAAGGGTTTTGGCGTTTTTTCCTTTCGATAATATTACTGAACCTGCCGTTGGCACATAAATTGAAGATATAAGGAGATATCAAATTACTCTGGTGCGCGTGCATCTTTTATCAAAGGCAAGAGGGCGGGATATGAGGTTGATAAAATAACGACACACAGGGTAATCGACTTTTATACTTTTTATTTTGGAAAAATATCTATGACAGATAAGATCGCCTTTATCGATGATGAATACAGTGTGCTGGAATCCATAAAAATGATATTTAACAATGATACGGCATACAGCTTATATCTTTTTCAAAACCCCCTTGACGCACTTGCTGAAATTAATAAGGAGGAATTTGCGGTAATAGTTTCTGATTTGAATATGCCGGCTATGAAAGGAACGGAACTGTTAAAACTGGCAAAAGAGAGGTGGCCTTTGACAGAATGCCTTGTTATTACTGCAGTGCCCTTTGCTGAAGATTTGAAAAATACAGTTTTTCCGGTTATCACAAAACCCTGGAATGTGGAAGATCTGAAATCTCAGATTCAAAGGGCGATAGCAAGATATAAAAAAAAAGGACATGAGTCTTGACCGTTCATTCGGAAAGGGCTAATTTACGAAAAAAACTTGCATCCATTGTTTTCTTTTTCCATTTAATTTCGATACAGAGAAGATCAAGGAGTTGAAATGTCTAAAAATAATGTCCTGTTAATATTGGTCGTACAGGCAGCAGCCCTTATATTCGTTTCCTCAGCACTTGCCGGGTCCTGGTATATTCGCGGCAATATCAGTCTGGAATGGTCGCGCAGCGCCGATTTCTCTGACGAGGATTCACTCTCGGTCAACCCTCCCGCACTTTTTGGAAACGCAACAGGAAGTGACGGCCTTCCTGTCGGGGCATATGGCGATTTTGAAAAAATCGCCGGTTTTGAGGCCGCAGCGGGGGGCTATGTGTTTCCCTGGCTGCGCGCTGACCTTTCTTTTTCCTTAAGACCGGGAATGGACTATGATGGTCATGCAAACTTCACCGGCGTTCCCGGGGACCAGCCTGTCAGGACCGAGGCTGAATCCTTCGTTATTATGAGTAATCTCTTCCTTGAGGTTGCCCCGCTTCTAAACATATCTTCAGGCCGTTTTCGTCCCTATGTGGGAGGCGGAATCGGGATTGCTTTTAACCGATTAGACAGGATGACCTATGAATTTCCGGGACTCACAGTCCATAAAGTCAGCATTACACCGGAAGGGAAAAACAGTGAACCGGCCTTTATGTTGACCCTTGGAACAGGAATTGCGCTTTCCGGCAGTGTAATTCTGGATATAGCCTACCGGTATGAACACATTGGAAGGTTGCGAACGGATCAGGGAAATATGTATATGAATCACATGCCCGCGGGCATTTTGATAGGAGAGACTCAGACAAGACTCCGAAGCCATGGTTTGACCCTGGGGATTCGCTACAGTTTCTAGTTTATTGATAACTGACTGATTTCATTATCTGCTTCTCACCTCGAATCCCAGATCATCTATCATTCGAAGGTCTTTTTCGAGCGTCCTTCCCTCTGTTGTCAGATAATTGCCTGTCATTATGCCGCTGGCGCCGGCGTAGAAGACCATGGAGTGAAGGTCCTTAAGATTCTTTTCCCTGCCTCCGCATATAAGGATATCCCTGTCTGGCAGAAAATACCTGAAAAAGGCGATGATCTTCAGGCATCTTAAGGGATTCAGATTGTCAAAAGACTCAAAGGGGGTGCCTTTTATCGCAGAAAGAAAATTTATCGGCACTGAATCTACATTCAGACCCTTAAGCTCGATCGCAAGTTCCATTATCTGCTCATCCGTCTCACCAACGCCGAATATGCCTCCGGCGCAGACCTCAAGGCCGGCCTTTTTTGCGGTTTTGATTGTCTCCAACCGTTCTTCATAGGTGTGGGTAGTGCATATCCGGTTAAAATGGCTCCTGCATGTCTCAAGGTTATGATGATACCTGTTTACCCCGGCATGTTTCAGCGCCAGCATGTCTTCATAGTCGATAATGCCAAGGGATGCGCATTTCCCCAGCCTTTCGGAGTTGATGCCCGACATGGCGTCGGCTATGGCCCGCACCTCTGTTTTAGGCAGGCCTTTGCCTGTGGTTACAATGGAATACCTGTTTATGGGAGTGTTTTCAGCGTGAAGCCCTCCCTCCATGAGTTTATCTTTATTCATGAGGGGATAGGCAGGCGCCTCTGTCCTGGAAAAGGAGGACTGTGAGCAGAACATGCAGTCTTCCGAGCATTTTCCCGATTTAGCATTGCATATGGCGCAGAGATGAACCTCTCTGCAGAAAAAGTGGGCCCTTATCGAATCAGCGCCATTCAACATGCCCAAAATATCCCTGTCCGGGGTCTTCAGAATATTGAGGTATTGTGTATTGCCAGGTGTGTTGCCGTCTATTATCTCTTTCGCCAGTTTTAGATAATATTTTTTTTCCATAATTTATTTTTCCCCAAGGAAGGGCAGGCAAACAGGCCTGCGCCTATAATATGTTGTTAAAATTCAGATCAAATTCTCTATTATAACAGGCCTTCAGGCTGGCCGGGTTTATCTCCCTGATCTCCTCTATCTCAGCCAGCACCTTTACCTTTCCGAAATGTTCGATCGCCTCACGGTTGGATCTGTTCTTTTCACCGTTCATAACCACACCCAATATCTCTATGCCTTCCTGTCTCATTCGGGTCAGAGAAAGCAGGGTGTGGTTGATAGTGCCGAGTGAACTGCGGGCGACGAGCAGAACCGGGACGCCAAGTTTCCTGATCAGGTCTGACATCATCTCCTTTTCATTGAGGGGAACCATCAGGCCGCCGGCGCCCTCTATAATCAGGTATTCATTTTTTTCCTGCAGGGGCATTTTAAACGCTTCAAGGCCGATGCGCACCCCATCCGTGGCAGCGGAAATATGGGGGGAAAGAGGGTGTTTAAGCCTGAATGTCTCGGGATAAAAGCATGACCCGGCAAGGCCGGTCTTTTTCTGTATCCATTGTGTATCCGTAATATCTTCGAGCCCGCTCTGGATCGGTTTCCAGTATTTTCCTTTAAGACCGGATAGAAGTATGGCGGATACAAGGGTTTTTCCTACACCTGTATCGGTACCGGAAATAAAAAGGCTGTGAGGTAATGTTATTTTTTTATTTTTCATGTCGCTCAATTGATGGCCCGCCATTTATCAAGGAGATCGAGAAGCCGCCCTATGTGTTCATTTGTGTGAATCGAGGATAGTGCGAGTCTTATTCGGGATTCTCCTTTTGGAACAGTAGGAGGCCTGAAGGTCATGGCCAGTATGCCTTTTTCTTCAAGCCATTCGGAAAGCCTCATTGTTTTTTTTTCATCTCCGATGATAATCGGAATAACCTGTGTGGTCGATTTTCCGGTATTGTAACCCATTATATTGAGAGAAGTCCTCAGCTTTTCCGCGTTTTCAAAAAGATCCGCCCTCTCCCTGTCCATTAATGGTAAAAGCTCCAGGGCCGCGTCGATTGACCCGATAACTGAAGGGGGCAGGGCAGTGGTATAGACAAAACCGTGGCAAAAATTGACAAGATACTCTTTCAATGCCGCGCTTCCGGCAACATAGGCTCCGAATGAACCCGCTGCCTTTGAAAAGGTGCCCATTATTATATCAACATCTTTTCCGCTCGATAAACCCATGCCATTGTGTCCTGTAACACCGGTGGCGTGCGCCTCATCCACAACCAGAAGCGCGTCGTGTTTCCGGGCTAACCGGATCAGGCTGTCAATATCACTTGTATCGCCGTCCATGCTGAATATGGATTCCGTGATGATAAGGATACGTGAAAAACCCTTTTCCCCGTTTTCTTCGAGGAGTTTTTCCAGATGATCCATGTCATTATGGAAAAAGCGTTCCACATGGCATCTGGCAAGAAGGGCGCCCTGAATAATGCTGTTATGGTTATAATCATCTGAAAGTATCAGGGTGTTTCTGTCAGTAAGGGCGGGAATAAGAGAGACATTGGCCTGATAACCGGAATTGAAGATAAGGGCATCTTCCCTGCCGGTAATTTGAGCGATCCTTTTTTCTGTCTTTTCAAAACATTCATAGTTGCCGCATACAAGCCTTGAGGCAGTGGAGCCTGAACCATATTCACTCAGGTATTCCATGGCCCTTTGCCTTAACAGGGGATGTTCGGAAAGCCCGAGATAATCATTGGAACAGAAATTGAGCATTCTGCGTCCATCAACCATTATCTCTCCGCCGGAAAGAGGTTTCGCGCTCCTTAATTTTCTCAAAAGGTTGCCGCTTTTTCGCTTTTCCAGCGCCTCTTTAAAAAAGTCGTCCTTTGTCACGTTTTAGATCATTCCTCTTCTTCGCGCGCAACACTGACCATTGCCGCGGTTATCATTGAAAGGTCTTCCCTGCTGATAATATAGGGCGGCATTGTATAGATAAGCCTGCCGAAAGGCCTCAGCCAGACCCCGAGATCCACAAGTTTCTGCTGTATTCTTGCCATAT
>CAZJOB010000025.1:0-18936 GCA_964547435.1 uncultured Desulfatiglans sp.
TAGGCCTTGGAATAATGGGATTCGCGGACATGCTTTACCAGTTAAAAGTCCCCTATAATTCGGAGACAGGGCTACAGATCGCGGAAGAAGTAATGAGTTTTATACAGAAAGAATCCCATGAGGCGTCAAAGTACCTTGCTGAAGAGCGCGGTGTCTTTGAAAATTTTGATAAGAGCATCTTTAAAAAACAGGAAGATAAAAAACTGAGAAACGCGACAGCCACAACCATAGCTCCAACAGGGACCCTCAGTATTATAGCCGGATGTTCCAGTGGCGTTGAGCCGCTCTTTGCCCTGAGTTTCGTCAGACGTGTTATGGATAATGATGTCCTCGTGGAGGTTAATCCCTGGTTTGAGGCCGTGGCAAAAGAAATGGGTTTTTACAGCCCTGAACTGATGGACAGAATCGCAAAAAAGGGAAGCATTCAGGATATAAAAGAGATCCCTGAAGATATCAAAAAGATTTTTGTGACGGCGCATGATATAACACCGGAGTGGCATATCAGGATGCAGGCGGCCTTTCAGAAATACACGGATAACGCAGTGTCAAAAACTGTTAATCTTCCGGGAGATGCGACTCCTGATGATGTTAGAAAAATATATGATATGGCCTATAAGCTTGAATGCAAGGGCGTAACCATATACAGGGATGGCAGCAGGGAAAATCAGGTTCTGAGTTTTGATAATGGCAAAGACAAAAAGATATCCTCTATTAAGGAAATAAAAGAACGTCCGGAAACCCTTGAAGGCTTTACCACCAAGATGATGACGGGAATGGGTAACCTGTATGTGACTGTAACGGAATATGATGGTGAACCTTTTGAAATATTCGCGACCATTGGTAAATCCGGAAGATCCGCAACCGCTAAGACAGAGGCGATCGGACGCCTTGTGTCTCTCGCGCTTCGGTCCGGAATAAAGGTGGATAAAATCGTTGACCAGCTTGAGGGAATAGGAGGAGAGCACCCGGTCTTTCAGAAGGATGGCCTTGTACTTTCCATACCTGATGCGATCAGCAGGGTTTTAAAAAAGAGATATCTCAACGGTAAGAATCTCAAAAAAAATCGAAATCAAAACCATATGACAGGCGTAACATGTCCTGAATGCGGTCAGCCAATCAGCTTTGAAGAGGGATGTATGACCTGTCATTTCTGCGGTTATTCAAAGTGCGGATGATATACTAATCTCATGATAAGATGGCCGCCTCTTCTTCACGGTACTCTAATCCGAAGATATAGCCGTTTCAAGGCAGATGTCAGACTGAGAAACGGACATATTGTACGGGCATTAAATACTTCATTGAAGTGAAAAACTGCACTCTTGTTGAAAATGGCTGATAAAAATTTTCAAATAGAACTTGAAGGCCAGTTAAAAAGGATTACCTACAGTGACGAACATACCGGATACACTGTGGCACAGTTGTGCGTTGACGGTTACAGTGACCCGGTGACAGTAGTCGGAAATATCCCTGCTCCTAACCCCGGCGAGATGCTTCAGGTCCGAGGAACCTGGATGGATCATCCCAGATTTGGAAGACAGTTAAGAATAGAGAGTTACAATGTCAAGGTTCCAGTGACCATTGAGGGGATAAAAAACTATCTTGGATCGGGGCTGATAAAGGGGATCGGTCCGGTAATGGCCTCAAAAATCGTAAAGGTATTCGGAGAAAAAAGCCTGGAGATCATTGACCGGAAACCAGAGGACCTTGCTTTAATAGAAGGTTTCGGTCCGAAAAGAGTAGAGATGATAAAAGAGGCATGGAAGGACCAGAGGGAGATAAGGGACGTTATGGTTTTTCTGCGTTCTTATGGTATTGGTTCAACGTGTGCCACAAAAATCTATAAACAATATGGCAAAAATTCTATAAACCTTTTAACCGGAAATCCTTTCAGGCTTGCCTCTGATATATTCGGCATCGGTTTCAACACCGCGGACAAGATAGCAGCTAGACTGGGATTTGATAAAAACTCCCGGGTAAGGGCCGAGGCAGGAATAATCTATGTGTTGAATCAACTTGCCGATGAAGGCCATGTCTATTATCCGGTTTCTCTTCTCAGAGAAAAGTGCCGGGAAATAATTGAAATAGGGAATGATATTTTTTCAGGCGCAATTGAAAAACTTTGCGCTGAAAAGAAAGTCGTTATTGAGGATTTGAAAAGCAATCAATCTGCTAATGGATCAGAGGAAAAGGCGGCATATCTCGCCGGATATTACAATGCTGAAATCAATGCGTCTAATGATTTTTTCAGGATTATTCATTCACCCTGGAAAATAAGAGAGATTAATTTTGATAAGGCCGTCAGATGGGCACAAAAACAGGCAGGTATAACGCTGGATGAAGATCAGATAAGGGCTGTCAGGGCTGCAGTCCTTAATAAAGTCTCGATAATAACGGGCGGTCCTGGGACAGGCAAGACAACGATCATCAGGGTTATACTAAAGATATTTAAAGAACTGAACCTGAAAATTGTTCTCACCGCTCCGACCGGAAGGGCGGCAAAACGAATGAGTGAAGCAACAGGCTATTCCGCCAGGACAATACACAGGACCCTGGAATACAGCCCACAGGAAGGATTCAGACATGACCGGAATAATCCGCTTGAGGCTGATGTAATCATTATTGATGAAGTTTCCATGGTTGATTTGATTCTGATGCACCATTTTCTCAAGGCGCTGCCGGATTACGCTGTTCTGATAATGGTTGGCGATATAGATCAATTGCCTTCTGTTGGTCCCGGAAATGTCCTTAAGGATATAATCAGATCAGACAAAATACCCTGTATAATGCTTACCAGGATCTTCCGGCAGGCCGTTGAGAGCCGGATTGTTTCATATGCCCACGATATTAAAAACGGTCATATCCCACGGTTCGGCGATCAGTCTCAGGGACAGGGTGATTTTTATTTTATTGAACAGGAGGACCCGGAGAAGGTTCTGGGCATTATAAAAGAACTGGTTGGCGTTCGAATACCCAGAAGGTTCAACCTTGATCCTGTAGACGATATTCAGGTGCTCTCCCCGATGCATAAGGGGGTTGTTGGTATCGGAAATCTTAACAGGATTCTGCAGGATGAGCTTAACCCTGCCAGCGCAAGACTTACAAGGGGTGAAAGAAGCTTTCGAGTGAATGATAAAGTTATGCAGATAAAAAATAATTATGATAAAGAGGTCTTTAACGGGGATATTGGAAGGATAGTGTCAATAGATCCTGAATCTCAGGAGGTGACAGTTTCATATGAAGGATTTCATGTCCCGTATGATTTTAACGAACTGGACGAACTGGTGCTTGCCTATGCCATATCAGTCCATAAATCACAGGGAAGTGAGTATTCAGCGGTAATATTGCCGCTTCTCAGCCAGCATTATATTATGCTTCAGAGAAACCTTATATACACGGCAGTAACAAGGGCAAAGAGGCTTTTGGTTATTGTCGGCACAAAAAGGGCCTTTGCGACAGGTGTAAAAAATAACCGGGTCGCGGAAAGGTATACGCTCCTTTCCGCGAGGATCAACCGGTTATTTGCGTCCTGAATCTGTTACATCATTCATCAAACAGTTCCTTCAGTACACCGGCGGAAACTGCAAGCTCGTAAAGAATGCTTGTCGTATCTTTGAAGACCTTAAACCAGCCGGACTTTCGCATTTTTTTGGGGACGATAATGGTATCGCCCGGATCCATTTTGATTGAATTGAATCTCCCAAATGCCCATCTCTGGCTTGAGCTGTCCCAGTTGACAAGGCCGAATTTACCCTGACTTTTGCTGATGACGGTTCCATCGGCCTTTACGACATAAATCTGTTTTTTATCGGCGCTGTCGGTCATGCCTCCAACAAGGTTCAGGTAATACGCCACATCCATGCCTTCTTCCGCGAGCATGGCATTGGGATTATATACCTCTCCCATGACATAGACGGAATCAGGCCTTTTCCCTACTATCAGGCGGTCTCCTGGTTTCAGTTTCACATTCGATTCAGTGGAGGACATCAGCATTACATCCGATATATTGATAATCATACGGCCCGTGGGTTCGGATGCCCTGAGTTTTTCGATCAGATCTTTCTTTGCGCTCAGGGTCTGCATCATAACGGCTGCCTGACCGGCATCAAGGGCTGTTTCAGTACTCAGAGCACTGATTGACAGGATGTCCTGCTCAAGCCTGTCAATGTATTCTCTGTGCCTTTCTCTCTGGATATCTTTAACCGACTCACGAAGAAATACTGCCCC
This sequence comes from uncultured Desulfatiglans sp., assembly GCA_964547435.1. Lineage (GTDB taxonomy): Bacteria > Desulfobacterota > DSM-4660 > Desulfatiglandales > HGW-15 > CAZJOB01. The sequence goes on from CAZJOB010000025.1 coordinate 4,225, forward strand.
GAAAGGATATGCCTCTTTTGTAAGGCCTCCGGCCCTGTCTATAACAGAGGCCAGCCTCTCACCCTCAGAGAATGAATAATTTCCGGGGAAGATAAATTCTCCTGCAAGGGTAACCTTTCGTTCCATGGCCTTCTTGTATTTGGGTATCTCTCTTATAAATACCTGGTCGTCATCCTGTAAAACCAGATTGTCTTCAGGAATATTTGCAAGGGCATTTTCAGGATTAAAAGAGATTTTTATAATATCCGTGTTTCTGGCGCCGGGGACCATTCTGACAAGGTCGGCCCTTTCCAGAAAGGCGGTTTTTGTAAAATTGCCGGCCTGAAATATCAGGTCCTTTAAAGTCATACCTTTATAAAGGCGGTATGATCCGGGACTGCGTATTGAACCGTGTATCATAACCTCAGGTATATCCTGTTTGGCAGTTTTACTGTATACAATTACTCGATCCCCGCTGTGTAATATAAGGTTATGTTGTTCATCACCGGAAAGAAGGGCTCCAAGATCAAATCCCACAATTTCCGTATGGAAATCCGGGGGAATCAACCTAAAAATGTGTGCCTGATGAAGGTATGGTTCCGGTAAAAGGGCATCAAAAGAGGGTATAACGTCAAGTAGTCTCATCCCTTCCTTCAGTTCATGTTGCCTTGGATATTTTACATGCCCTTCCAGGTACACCACCTTTGTCATGCCATCATATATCGGGTATATTTTTATATGGTCACCGTCCTGAAGAACCGTCTTGAGATCCGTCACGTATCCGATTTTTTCCGGGTCAAGATTAAAGCTGTTAACGACCCTTCTTTTATTATCCACCAGCCTTTCTACTACCACGTTTTGAAGATGACCTGATGGCAGAATACCTCCTGCCATACTGATTACATCTTCCAGTGTCTGTTCTCCCTTGAGTTCATAGATCGCCGGCCTTTTAACGTTCCCGGATATCCCCACTGTGGGACCGACTACCGGTATAAATATGGTAAAACCCTGTTGAAGTCTTATATCATCCTTTTTTGCTCCCTTAATAAAAAAATCATAGAGGTCGATTGTCTTGACCGTTTTTCCGTCGTCAAGGACTTTAATATTCCTAAGAGTACCGTTTTTGCTTGGCCCTCCTGATGCGAACAGGGCGGAGATAACTGTTGAAAGGGCATTAAGGGAATAGGTGCCGGGTTCATTCATCTCTCCAATTAAAAAGACCTCAACAGAGCGAAGTGCGTACATGGTAATACTCATTTCAAAGTCAGGATAATACTCCTTGAATTTGTGCAGAAGGAGTTTTTCCATTTCCGATTTGGTGAGACCTCCCACATTCAGAGTCCCAAGTCGAGGGAGAGTAATGGTCCCGTCTCTCGACACGATCGCCGGATGGGTCTCTTCGGTTCTGCCCCAGAGGTGAATCGTAAATTGGTCATCAGGTCCTATTATATAATCCGGCCCCACGGGAACGGCTGTTTCAGGCGCTAAGGATCTTCTTCTTTCAAAGAAGTGGTATCCGAATTGTCTAAGGGTTTGTTCACCAACCGAGGGGAAATCGCCCGCGATAATTTTTTCTATATTTGAAAGGCCGACGACGCTTTGGATAGCTTGGGTCCTGCCGGCAGCACTTTCCTCCTCTACATCCTGAGTCTCTCCCTCTGAAGGGGTTTGAGCAGGCCCGGTTACGCTGATGTCATTAGGTGTGGTTGTGCTTTCCGGAACTGCAACAGATATTGAACCTCCGTCAGGGGTCACACCTGATGCGGTACTATCCTGAGCTGAACTGTCGTTTCCACAGATTAATGCAAAACCAAAAAATGTAATCAGAAAAATAGAAAACAGCAAAGAGGAAATTTTATTTTTCATTACTAATTAAACCTTTCTATTTTATGAAGAACTGCAAGGATTCAAAAAATCGCAAGAAAAAACTTATATATCACATGGGTTTCTAAATCAAGCAATAATTGTGCTTCAGGCAAACATCAACTTCGTCAAAGGCCTTGCCGGAGTTTGATATTTGCTGAAATAAAACAGTTTAGCCGTTCAATATGAAAATGCCACTAGGAGACTGTCCGAGAATACACTTTTTTCTATTTTAGTCATTCCCACGCAGGCGGGAATCCAGTCATTTCAGGCGCTTATAGATTCCCGCCTTCGCGGGAATGACGCCAGGCGCTATTCTCGGACAGCCTCCTAGGGAATAAATGAACTACCCCGCCGCAGAGCAGCATGGTATTAAACCCGATGTTTCGCAATAAAAAATAAGATACCGAAGACCGTAGGCTAGGAGCAACTGAGTATATCTAAATAATGGACTACCCTTGGGGTGGCTATTTAAATAACCGCTTTGAGCGATTTGTATTTACACGCGAAGTATTAACTGGGGATATTGCGATTGAAAAGAAAATATAACGGGCACAAAAAAGGCTTGAAACGATATATATTACAATACAGATCAGCACAGCACTATATATGGTGTAAATGACATTACTCCATAAAAAAATTCCGGGGATAGGATTATTTCCTATCCCCCAAATTTTCAGATAAAATTCGACTTTAAAGAAAAACGGTTATTGTGTGTGCCCGCTACTGTGATGTGAAGGCGGAGCCGGATCATCGTCATCGACTGCTGCTGCTACCGTTACCCCAACTGCTACTGCTGCTGCCACGATTCCGACAATAGCCGCGGTGCTAAGGCCTGCAGTTCCACCGGCGCCAGCAGCTCCTACCGCTGCCGCAGATGTCTGGGCCATTGTAACAGATGAAGTTACAGGAATGAGGATCAGCGCCAATGACAGAATTCCGATAACGATTTTCCATGAAAAACTTCTCTTTTTCATACTGCATACCCTCCTGGATAAATGATTGACCCCTCCCTTTTGAAGACCCGATTAAACAAAAAAAATAAAACACTGTCAAGCTTTTTTTGAAACTTTTTTATTATATCAGCAAATTAAAAAGGAACAGGGTTGTTTAAAAAATCAAATACTTTATTGACACATGTGATTACACATTGATAAAAGGAGGCTAAAATAACACTCTGTATAATACAAGTCAAGAAATTTTATATTATATAAGCAAAGGGGGAGGATATGTTGATTAAATATGATTGGTTAAGGGGTTTTCTATTTGTGGCAATACTGCTTTTGATGGCAGCCGGCTGCAACACTAAGGACATAAGAGGCGGCAAAATAATAACAGGGCCTGCAGCGGCTGATATTGTAAACTATGTGAATACCGGATTATTGGGAATTGCAGAGCTGGAACAAAAATCCCTTGAGGCATATGCTTCGGTTACCGGTGATAATTACACCACTGATCAAAGGGTATATGAAGAATTGAGGGATTTTGTTGTGCCAAACTATAAGAGATTTGTGGATGGCCTTCGCAATATTGCTATTGAGAATGAAGAGGTAAGGGGAGTTCACGGGATCTACATGCAGGCTGCCGAGTCCATATATGACGGATTCAGGACGAAGATGATGGGGATAGAAAATAAAGATGAAAATATTATTGTTCAAGGCAATAAAAAAATAGAGAAAGGTGAAGCGGAGATTGAAAGATGGCGGTCCGAATTGAGGGAATTATATAAAAAGCACGGGGTTGCTGAGATAATAGAGGAGTAATACTTATACTCGAATTTATTGAATATCTCATCGTCTATAATGCCAAAGCAGACTAAAAAATATTTATTCATATGCCAGAACTGCGGTCATCAGTCTCCCAAATGGCTTGGGCGTTGTCCTGAATGCGATCAATGGGATAGCTTTGCCGAAGAATTGATCGCAAAACAAGGGAGATCGGAATCTTTAGGTTCAATGGGCGATCCTCAGTCTGTTAATAACATTTCAATCAACCACGAGCACCGCATTAAAACAGGTATAACCGAGTTTGACCGCACCATAGGCGGGGGCATTGTTCGGGGATCTCTATTATTGCTGGGAGGCGATCCCGGGATAGGAAAATCCACACTTATACTTCAGGTAGCGGGAAGGCTGTCCGATCAGGGACTTGTTTCATTATATTTTTCCGGTGAGGAATCACCTCAGCAGATAAAGCTCAGGGCTGAACGCCTGTCTATTTGTTCCGACAGCCTCTATATCCTGACAGGTACGAGGATCGAGGATCTTTTTGATAAGATAACAGGATTAAAGGCCGACCTTTTAATTGTTGATTCTATTCAGACTATATATACCGACGCGCTGCCATCCGCCCCTGGCAGTGTGGGCCAGATCCGGGAGGTCTCTGCCAGGCTCCTGAGGTGGGCAAAGGAGAGTGGAACCCCTACTTTCCTGATCGGCCATGTAACAAAGGACGGCGCGATAGCGGGGCCGAAGGTGCTTGAACACCTTGTTGACACAGTGCTTTACTTTGAGGGAGACAGCAGTCATGCCTTTCGAATAATCCGCGCAGTGAAAAATCGTTTCGGATCCACAAATGAGATAGGTGTTTTCGAGATGAAAGAATCGGGATTATGCGAGGTAGGCAATCCATCCAGGATATTCCTTGAGGAAAGACCAGCGGGGGCAGCCGGATCAATCGTGATTCCATGTCTGGAGGGGACCAGACCTCTGCTTGTTGAGATTCAGGCGCTTGTTGGGGCAAGTCCTCTGGGCATGCCCAGGCGAACCTCCGTAGGGATTGATCATAATCGAATAGCACTCCTGGTGGCGGTCATGGGCAAGAGAATGGGAATTGAGATGGGTGATCAGGACATTTTTGTAAATGTCGCGGGCGGCCTCAGGGTGGATGAACCGGCAGCAGATCTGGGAATAGTATCCGCCATGATTTCCAGTTTTCTTGATAAGCCAGTCAGCCCAAATACTGTTATCTTTGGAGAGGTGGGTCTCGCGGGCGAGGTGAGGGGTGTCAATCAACCTGAAGCCAGGATCAAAGAGGCTTCTAAAATGGGATTTTCGAAATGCATTCTCTCTAAAAGCAACATGGATTCCTGTAAAAAAATATCTTCCATGGAACTTACAGGTATAGACTCAGTTAAAGGGCTTGCGGAAGCGCTGTTCTAATCCCGCAACATTTTTCCAAAAAAATTCATCCCCTGCTCCGAAGGAGCAAGGGATGAAACTCGGGAGGGAGTACACATAATTCAATCAGGTATTACGCTCTCCTCTCTTCTCTTATCTCTGAAGCCCTTTTAATAACCTGTATTGTATTGTGTACTGACATGAATACATAATACAACATTCATGCCATCAAATAGAATCAGTAAAAAAAAGTGATATTTTTTTGTTCCTTATTTGTAATATGCTTAAATTACAGGATTATTCGGTTTCGTTAGAAAAAAAACAATACAAGACGCCTGTACTTTTCATTGAATAGCATCTCATCAATACTTTAAAAAAAAGAGGTTTTTGCACATTTTTATGTGAAGGATGCACATTATTATGTGCATTTGTGTATCTATGCAATGAAAACGAATACAGATTTGAGATTTGCATTCAAATAAGTTAATATAGAAACCTTTATAAAATAAAAAGTGAAAAGGTCTGATCGAATATTTGAAAGGAATGGTTCCATATATGAGGCCAATGATCAAATTTTATGTATTTCTGTTTTTATTTGCAGCGACAAATAACTGCACATCTGAAACATTTGATGATTCAGGCGGGGAACCAGTCCTGGTTCTTCCTTCTTCAGCAGAAAATGATTCCTTTGATACTGATTCTGAATTTGAAAGATTAAACAGGCTGCTCAGGCTTGAAAAGGATAACGCAGATATCTACTATAACAGGGGATGGATATATGATTTGCGGGGAGAGTCGGAATTGGCGAAAAAAGATTATACTATGGCTATAGATTTGAATGAGCGCCATATTGATGCCTTTTTTAACAGGGGCTTGCTCTTCTTCAAAGAAAATAGATACCAGGATGCAATAGAAGACTTTTCAAAAGCCATAGAATTGGATCCAAAATTCAGTGATGCATTATGTAACAGAGGCAATGCATATTTCAAGCTCGGTAAAACAAGACAGGCGCTGAAAGATTATAACGATGCCTTAAAGATCAACAACAATGACCCCGAAATCTACTATAACAGGGCTGTTATTTTTATTGCTCTGGGAAGGAGATCAAGGGCAAACGCTGATCTGGAAAAGGCGGCTCAAATGGGTTATGAGCCGGCTGAAAAGTATCTTGACAGGTAGAAGTAGGATTATTGCTTATTGAAGGCGCAGATCAGACCAGTCAGGCCTTCCTTCAGGACGGTCAGAAGGAGGACGTTTGTCATTTTTCATTTCTTCCATAGCCTTTGCGATTTTTTCCAGCAGTTCAGGGTTGTCTTTTGTCTCTTCCTTCGCCTTTTTAAAATGAAATTCTGCTTTATCATGCTGTTTCAGCCTTTTAAAATAAAGTCCGAAATTATAATGGGCCGGCCCGAGTATGTTTTCCCTGCCGTATGAAAGACCAAGGTTGTAAAAAACCTCATCCTTGACAGGTTCCATAAATTTTAATTTTTCATATATATCCGCAGCCATTGAGTATTTCTCTATATTCCGATAGACGTTCGCAAGTAAAAGGAGACTTGTCTTATCATGTGGCTCTTTTTTTAAGATTTGTTCAAGGACCTCGATTGCTTTTGTTTCCTCTCCATTCAATTGATATGCCTCACCCAGATATCTCAATACAAGCTGCGGTTGGGTAAGTCTTTCCGCTGCGATCTTAAAATGATCAATAGCTTCGGCGTAATTCATCTTTTTTTTGAGTATTATAGCCATGCCCAGATGGCCCAGGGGTGACTCGGGATTCTTTATTATTTCATTGCTGTAATATCTTTCGGAGTTCATGTCATCCCCGTAACCGGCTTTGATTATTGTCCTAAAAACAGGATATGTCTTTCTAAAATAAGCGGTTTCGTCTTTGGGGGCCGGCGGGCCGGAAGATGCCAGCAGAGCGTCAATATTGGCCATTCTTTCAGAACCGAGGGGGTGCGTCAGAAGATATGGGGGTATACTGTTTATAGCCCATTGCCCCCGCTGAAGTATATTGAAAACGCTCTTAATGGCATTTGGATCAAAACCTGATTGAAGACAATATTTGAATCCGGCCTGGTCTGCCTGGCGTTCATCCTCACGGCTGTAGCTTAACATCTTCTGCTGTCCGGCCGCCATGGTGCTTGCTATGATGGCACCAGTAGCTTCACCTCCCACAAGTATGCCGGCAAGCAATCCTATCATGCTTGCGATGCCGATCTTTTTATACTGCTCAACACGCTGAGCATAATGTCTGGAAGTTATGTGGGCCAGTTCATGGGACATTACTCCGGCAAGTTCATCAATTTCGTCCAAAGCCTCAATAAGCCCTGAAAAAATAAAGATGTGTCCTCCGGGGACTGCAAAGGCGTTCAGATCCTTTTCATTTATTACATAAAAATTATAAGGAAAATGCTTTATCTCCAGGGATTCAACAAGAAAATGACCGAGTTCGTTGATATAATCATTTAAAAAATCGTCTTCCACTAAGTATGGCCTTACACTCTCGACAGTCTGCTCTCCCAATTTTCTTTCATCTTCAAGGGAGACAGCCAGGGCCGGAATATCAGCGAGAAAAAGGCTGAGATAAATGATGATAAAGAAAAATGCAGGGTGGGATTTGAATCTGTTACTCATCGTTATCCAGTTTCACCCTTGGGGCCTCAAACCACAGTCCCTCCAGGTCATAAAATTCTCTGACAGGTTGATAAAATATGTTAATTATTATGTCGCCGTAATCCATTAAAACCCAGTGGCCTTCGAATTCACCTTCTATTCCATAGGCCTTGAATCCTTTTTCACGCATCTGTTTTTCAAGATGCCTCCCTATTGACTGCACCTGGCGGCTGGAATTGCCGCTGGTGATCAGAAAATAATCGGCAATCGAGGTCATGTTTCCCACTTCAAAAAGCACCGGATCAACAGCCTTTCGCTCTCTGATAAAACTTATTGCCAACAGGGCCTTTTCAAGAGAATTCATTTGAATTATATAACCCTTTTTTTACTATATAGTCAATGACATGTTCAGGAACAAGAAACCTGATGGACTTTCGCCTGTATAATCTTTCCCTTATTTTTGTCGAAGAAATATCCATATTCGTTATATCTTTATATAAAAGAAGATTGCCAAATCTGTTTTTATAGGTGTTGATTTCTGTCTCCTCGAAATCAACGCCAAGAGACAGGACAAATTTGCCTGAATCCTGAAATGGTGTGCCGGGTCTGTTGATTACCACAAAGTGACTGTTTTTAAACAAGTTTTTATATTCTTTCCATGTCCTGATCTCTTTGAAGGCGTCAACGCCCAGTATAAAAAAAATATCAATGTCGTTATCATATTCCGCTCTTATTTCGCGAAGCGTTTCAATCGAATATGACGGCCCTTTTCTTCGACCTTCCAGATCCATTACCTCAAAAAAAGGTGAATCAGCCGCTGCCAGGCGAACCATTTCGATCCGGTCCTCAAAAGAAGTGATCTCCTTTCTGCTTTTGTGGGGGGGCAGAGATCCGGGAATAAGTAATACCTTTTCCAGATCCAGGTCTTCCCTTATCTCTTCAGCAGCGCGAAGATGGCCAAAATGAATCGGATCAAATGTTCCTCCAAGTATTCCCAGTCTCAAGCAGCTATCCCCTTATGTCCTTATTTGCCCGTTTCCATAAATAATAAATTTTGTAGTGGTGAGTTCCTCAAGGCCCATTGGCCCGAATGCGTGAAGTTTGGATGTGTTAATACCAATTTCAGCTCCCAGACCAAGCTGATTGCCGTCATTAAACCTGGTTGAGGCATTTACCAGGACAACCGATGAATCCACTTTTTCAAGAAATTCATGAGCACGCGTATAATTCTCAGTCATGATGGTTTCAGTGTGATTTGATCCATATCTCTCGATATGGGCAAGCGCCTCATCCATTCCTGCGACTACTTTTACCGCAAGAATTAGGTCCAGGTATTCCGCCGGCCAGTCGGATTCTACAGCCTCTTTTGCCTGAGGAAACAGCTTTATGGTCCTCGAACAACCCCTGATTTCAACTCCTTGTTCCATGAACCTGCGGCACATTTCAGGTAGAAACGACCCGGCGATATCTTCATGGACAAGCATGGTTTCCATTGCATTGCAGACCCCGGGCCTCTGCACCTTGGCATTAAGACATATCTCTATTGAAGACTCGATATCAGCGTATTTATCAACATAAATATGACACACCCCTTTATAATGTTTCAATACGGGGATCCGGGAATTCTCCGCAACAAAACGTATAAGCCCTTCACCGCCTCTTGGTATTATTACATCAACACAGTCGTCACAGTTTAAAAGGACGCGAGTCGCCTCTCTTTCGGTTGTCGGTATCACCTGAACAGCCTTTTTCGGAATTCCGGTTTCATCGAGGGCCTCTTCGAGAATTCCGGCCAGGAAGATATTGGAGTTGATTGCCTCTGATCCGCCCTTTAGTATAACAGCATTGCCGGATTTAAGGCAGAGAGCGGCAGCGTCAATGGTAACATTGGGGCGCGATTCATATATAAACCCGATTACTCCAAGGGGTATGCGCACCTTTCCCACCAGAAGACCGTTGGGTCTTTTTTTCATACTCAATACCTCACCCACAGGATCCGGAAGGAGCGCCACCTCTTCAAGACCGTCGGCCATGCCCCTGATCGTTTTGGGATCAAGCGTCAAACGGTCAATCATGGCAGAGGACAACCCCTTGGCCCTTGCCGCGATAAGGTCCTTTTCATTTTCCTCTATTATTTTGTTTTCATATTTCAGAAGCTTTTCAGCAGTCAATAAAAGCGCGGAATCTTTCGCGTTTCTGCCGATGTTTCTTAAAATCCCCGACGCGGCTTTTGCATCAACAGCCATATCTCTAATCATATTTTCATTCAACATACGCCGTCTCCATTATTGATGTATTCCGTTATGACAAGATTGTCCCGGTGGATTATTTCATCGTCGTGCTTATATCCCAGAAGACCTTCAATTTTGTTGCTTCTGACGCCTTTTATTCTCTTTATATCATCAGAATTATAATTTGCAATCCCGATGGCTATTTCCTGACTGTCTTCGTCCAGAAGGGAGACTGAATCACCCCTGTTAAACCTTCCTATGATCTCTTTTACTCCCGAGGGAAGAAGGCTCTTTCCCCGGTCTTTTATTGCGGTGCAGGCGCCTTTATCCAGTATAAGACTGCCTTTAAGCGATCTGGTGAAGGCTATCCAGTGCTTTCGTCCGCAAAGCAGAGTTTTCTGAGGCATAAACAGGGTGCCGGCCTCTTCCCCTTCCAATATTTTCTGAATAATGTTATTTTTCCGACCATTTGCTATAAAGACCGGGATGCCTTTAATGGACGCCTTTCTTGCAGCTTCTATCTTTCCGGCCATCCCTCCTGTACCGAGAATACCCGGCACGGAGTTCGCGTACCCCATAACCCTGTTATCAATCTTGTCTACCACAGAAATAAGTCGCGCGCTTTTGTCTGATCTTGGATCTTTATCAAAAAGACCTTCTCTGTCGGTCAGGATTATGAGGACCTGAGAGTCGGTAAGGGTCGTAACCATGGCGCTCAGATTGTCATTGTCGCCGAACTTAATCTCATCGACAACAACAGTGTCATTTTCATTAATAATCGGAGTGATTCCCCAGGATAGCAGTGTCAGAAGAGTGTTCCGTGCGTTGAGATACCGTCGCCTGTTGTTAAGGTCGTCTCTCGTTATTAATATCTGAGCAACCATCTGTCCATGCCGTTTAAATGCCTTTTCATAAGTCATCATAAGATTGCTCTGCCCCACTGCCGCTACAGCCTGCTGTTTGGATATGGAAACAGGTCGTTTATCCATGCCTATTTTTTTAAGACCTGAGGCAATTGCTCCTGATGATACGAGGATCACCTCTATCCCTTTGGCCTTGAGATCGCAGATGCCTTTGGCAATGTTATCAATAGTCTTTCTGCTAAGCCCGTTTTTCCCGGTAAGTACACCGCTTCCCGCCTTTATGACCACCCTTTTCGCGGATTTTACCAGTTCTTTTCTGTTCGTATTAATTGTGTCTGTCATAGTGTGATTTCAATTACCCGATTAACCTGTTTTTTAAAATATCTCTTAACCGATCCAGCCCTTCTCCTGTTAAGGCTGATACCGGCAATGAATCCATTCCCAAAGCCTTGAGTTCTGAACTGACCTCTTCCAACTTATCACTGTCCTTTGGCAGGAGGTCAGTCTTGTTAATTAAAACTATCTTTTCCTTTCGAAGTAAAGCGGCATTATATTCTTTTAACTCATTAAGCAGAAGATTAACATTCCGAAGTATTTCATTTGTGCTGCCATCCGCAATATCTATAATATGAATAAGAAATTTTGTTCTTTCGATATGTTTTAGAAATCTGTGTCCCAGGCCTTTCCCATGACTTGCGCCTTCTATAAGTCCCGGGATATCAGCGATTGTGAGACATTTATCTTCTCCGAATTCAATAATGCCAAGATTGGGGACAAGGGTGGTAAAGGGATACTCGTCAATCCTGGGCCGGGCCATTGTAAGCCGGGACAACAAGGTAGATTTGCCCGCATTTGGCAATCCGATAAGGCCGATGTCTGCGAGATGTTTCAGAGATAATCTGAGGATTTTTTTCTGACCCGGAATACCGGGCTGGGCGAACCTCGGAGTCCTGTTGGTAGAGGTAGCAAAATGCCTGTTTCCTTTACCGCCTTTTCCTCCTTTAAGCAGGAAGATTTCCTGATTGTCCTTTATCAGGTCTGCCAGAATTTCTCCGGTGTCATTATCATAAATAACAGTTCCCGAAGGCACTATTATAATAGCGTCACCCCCATTCTTTCCTGTGCGGTTCTGTCCTTGTCCGGGGCCGCCATTTTTGGCTTTAAAGTGGATTTTTGAGCTGAAATCAGATAGGGTATGCAACCTTTTTGAGGCCCTTATAATTACGCTGCCGCCGTCACCGCCGTCACCGCCGTCCGGGCCGCCTTTGGGAATGAACCTTTCTCTGCGAAAACTGACACAGCCTTTTCCACCATCCCCGGATGCGACACTGATAACCGCTTCATCAAGAAATTTCATATTATCCTCAGGTGGAGGAAAATGAAAATGCTGTTAATCTGCGTATACACTCACCCTTTTTCGATCTTTATCGAATCGTTCAAAGGTGACAACTCCGTCTATCATGGAGAAAAGGGTATAGTCTTTCCCAAGCCCGACATTCTGACCGGGATGAATTCTGGTGCCCTTTTGTCTGATAATAATATTACCGGCGCGCACTTTCTCGCCTCCATATTTTTTTACACCAAAGCGTTGTCCCGCGCTATCCCTTCCGTTTCGTGAGCTTCCGCCCGCTTTTTTATGTGCCATTTTAAAATCCTTACTATATTCAGCTAGTTAGCTAAGATTCTAATATCCTGTTATGGGATATTATATTAATATTAAACCTATTAAATAAGGGGGCAAGCCCCTGTTAATTACCAATATCCTCGATTTTAATGAGGGTAAAATCCTGTCTGTGCCCCTGTTTTCTGCGATAACCTTTTCTTCTCTTATACTTGAATACCACTATCTTTTTATTCCTTCCATGACCGGCAATCAGGCCGTTTACTTTAACGTCATTCAGGTATGGATTTCCAAGATTTACGTCTTCCCCATCAGATGTTAGAAGCACTTTGTCAAAGGCAACAGAGTCACCGATGTTTCCAGGGATTTTTTCAACCTTGAGCATATCTCCGGGTGTAACCCGGTATTGTTTTCCTCCGGTCTTTATTACAGCATACATAACTTATTTACCTCCAAAAATGTAACTTTTGATACTAAGAAAAAATCTGTAAATTGTCAATTAATTAATTTCAGTCTATTAAATTTCACACGAAAAAAAGATGAGTGCAAAAAAGTGCCCCCGGCGCGACTCGAACGCACGGCACCCAGATTAGGAATCTGGTGCTCTATCCACCTGAGCTACGGGGGCATGAGGAGGTTTCTATCAAATTTTTCACAAAATGCAAGTATATTATTGATGGGTGTCTAATTCCTTTATCAGGGAGTCAATAATTTTGCGCATCTCTATTTCTTCGGCAAACAGATCATCCAGGCGTTCATAACCTGTGCCTATGCGATCATACATGCATCCGAAATTGAAGTAGGGCACATAACCTTCAGGGGTTCCGGTTTCAAAAATTTCAAGGTGTTTTTTTGGCATCTCAGTCTCGACCTCGAATGTCAGCGAATCGTTATTGTTTGACATATCATAATGATGGGCTTCAATAAGGCCCATTTCAACATATTTCATAACCACGCTGTCATAGGTCTCTCCTATCCATGCACAGTGTGAACAACCGGGTGAGGTATAGAGAAAAACAACCGGTTGCCCCTTATCATTCCTGCATATATTTTCGCCGGTGCTTCTGAATGTAGGGAATTCATTATCGGCAGAAGCGGTTTTGCTGTCTTTTATTTCTTTGGTTCCAGGTTCTTTCTGACCTTCAAAACGCTTTTCAGCGTATATCTTAATATCGGCAGCTTTAATCAGTTCCTTTGAAAAAAAAGATAATCCCGATACAATAAGCTCTTCTTTGATGTTCTTTATAATGGATTCTCTGGCCTCGTCAAATGTAATGGAACGTGCGTCATACTTACCTGTAACATATATTATATGAAAGCCAAAGTCTGTCTCCACAACATCCGATATCTCTCCGGCATCAAGCTTGAAAGCAGCTTCTTCAAAGGAAGAGAAAGCCGAACCTCTGTATACATCACCCAGATCGCCGCCATTTGAGCCTGTTGAGTCCGAGGAATAACGTTTCGCCAGCCTTGCAAAGTTCTTGGGCGTTACGATCTTGACAATATTCTCCGCCAGCTCTTTTGCTTCCTGGCGAGGGAGATCACTTCCGCAGCCCACACTCTCCTTGTGACATATCAGAATATGGCTGGCAGTTATTTTTTCAGAGCTGTTAAATTGCTTATTATTACTGTCGTAATAGTCCCTTGCCTGCTTATCAGTAATCTTTATATCACCAAGTTTTTCTTCCATAAGGCGCATGATCATCAGGTATTCTTCGAAATCGCGGTCTGCATCCTCCATGGTAAGACCGGCCTTTCGCAAATTTTCCAATAAGTTTTCTTCGGTGAGATTTGCCCTTTTCAAAAATGCCTTTTTCTCATTCTCAATTTCATCCGGGCTTACTCTTATCCCCAGCCTGCGCGCTTCCTGCAGCAGGACCACATTGGGAACATAAAATTCGAGGAATGAATCCGGTGTGATACTCTGTCTGCTCTCTTCTGAGAAATTTGAAGTAATCAGGAAAATGTTGTACTGTTTAATCAGTTTTTTCTTTGAAATAATTTCTCCATTTACTTCTGCTACGATCTTTTTTTCATCAGCAGGTTGATCTTTAGAAACATTATTCACGCTTTTATTTTCGGCATCCTTCTGTCCGGGGGAATCCGCGTAAGCAGCTATGTCATTTCCGTGAAAACCAAGTACGCTGACCAGGGAAAAAGCAATGAAGACGATCAGACAGTGTTTTAATATATTTCTTCTTTCATTTTTGAGTAAATTCATATAGTTATTATAGCCCCTGCTGAGTTTAGAATGAATGTTCCTATTCTGATAAATCCGGCAAAAAGTGCCTTTTCGCGTGAATCACATTGGCCGCATATGATATTTGGGCTATGTGTCTTTGTCAAGCCTGAGAGCCCTGGTTCAGTAGTGAAGCATGAGCATCAGTTAGGGGATGTGGAATAGTCTCAAGCATAGG
>CAZJOB010000026.1:0-1774 GCA_964547435.1 uncultured Desulfatiglans sp.
TTGATGTGCTGGCTGCCATCAAGAAAGAAGCGCCTGATGTGAGCGCTATTGTTGTGAGTACATTAACTCATAAAGGCGGCGATCTTACGATGCAGGCCCTTGAACTTGGCGCATTTGACTATATCACGAAACCTGAAACCAAAAGCATGGAGGAAAGCAAGAAGGAGATAAAAAAAAGTTTTGATTCAATGCTCAAGGGGTTTATTCGTCATCATGAGATGAAGAAGATATTAAAAGGTACTATTCCTTTTAGTAAGCCCAGCCAAAGGAAAAAATCTGAAGATATTAATGAACGCGCTGCCAGGCGTATTGCCGCCATAAGAAGGAAAAGACTGATAACCGCAAAGGCTGAGATAATAGGCATTGGTGTGTCGACAGGCGGTCCAAAGGCACTTTCGCAGATAATGCCCTCTATCCCTGTTGATCTGAATGTTCCGATCCTGATAGTGCAGCACATGCCCCCGATTTTCACGGCGTCTCTGGCAAGAAGCCTCAATTCGAAATGCGCTATCGAGGTCAGGGAAGCTGTTGACGGGGAAGTGATTAAACCGAACACCGCGCTGATCGCGCCGGGCGGGAAACAAATGAAGGTGGCAGCCGGGGCAGATGGTAAAAGCCGTATAATAAGGATTACGGATGATCCTCCGGAAAACAGTTGTAAACCTTCTGTTGATTATCTTTTTAAATCAATAGCACAGCATTATGTGGGTCGGGCCGCAGGAGTGATTATGACCGGAATGGGCTCTGACGGCAGCGCCGGTCTGAATTTCATGAAACGAACCGGATCAACCATCATAGCTCAGGACGCGGCAAGCTGTGTGGTATATGGCATGCCGAAAAAACCGATTGAAGACGGGATTGTGGATATTATCGCTCCACTGGAAGAACTGGCTGAAGTCATCTGTAACGCTGTCAGGGGATTTCCTGACTAACATGACTATGAAATTTATTAAAGCGTACAGATAAATGATAAAGATAAATCCTGAAGAGATAAAGATAATCTCGAAATACATATATAATATATCGGGTATCGTGCTTGATGATAAGAAGGCATATTTAATGGAGACCCGTCTTAACGGGATACTTGATAAACTGAAAATTTCTTCTTATCTGAAATTGTACCAATTGGCCAGTACAGATAAGACCGGAACCATTGAAAGGGAGATAATCGATGCAATTACCACCAATGAAACCCTTTTTTTCAGGGATAAATCTCCTTTTGAGATGTTTCAGTACAAGGTTATGCCGGATCTTATTGATAAAAGAACAGGCAAATTCCCGGGCAATGCACCCGTAAATATACGCATCTGGAGCGCCGCATGTTCTACGGGTCAGGAGATATACAGCCTGGCTATACTGATAAAGGAGCTGATTCCGGATACCGCTAAATATAATATCAGGCTTCTGGGAACAGACATATCAGATGGCGCTGTAGCAAGGGCCAGTTACGGGCAATACAATAAATTCGAAGTGGAGCGTGGTCTGGACAGCAGTTTACTTCAAAAATTTTTTACCAGAAACGGAGATTCCTGGAAAATTAATGATAATATAAGGGCAATGGCTCTTTTCCAGAAAAAAAATCTTATGGAACCTTTAACAGGCATTGGCAGGTTTGATGTCATTTTTTGCAGAAATGTGGCTATATATTTCAGCATGGAAGACAGAAAAAGACTTTTTGAAAAGTTGGCATCTGTTCTGGCCCCGGATGGATATCTGATTATAGG
Organism: uncultured Desulfatiglans sp.; assembly: GCA_964547435.1. Taxonomy (GTDB): domain Bacteria; phylum Desulfobacterota; class DSM-4660; order Desulfatiglandales; family HGW-15; genus CAZJOB01. Next base: position 1,725 of record CAZJOB010000026.1, read on the forward strand.
TTCAACAGAGTCATTGTCCGGGATATGCTCTATATTTGAGCCAAAAAGAT
>CAZJOB010000026.1:1784-18610 GCA_964547435.1 uncultured Desulfatiglans sp.
AAGATACCTGAGATCGGTTTTTTATCAGTTGAAGACCGGATAATCAAAAGGATCAAAGGATTATTCGAAAATGTATACGACAAAAAACAAGGTGACTGAAAATGCCGGCAAATAGATCCGACAGATCCTACATAATATGGATGTCATGTGACGGTTCCGGCAAAGCGAGAAAGATAAATGTCGGGAAAAAATACATCTATACACTAATGACCATTATTTTTATATGTGTTTTGTCGATTCCGGCGCTTCAAATGCGCCTTAATGAAGCGCGTAAACAGTTGAATGATCTGAAAGCTGCAAAAACCAATCTTACGGCAGAGGTGCGGAACCTTGAATATATCAAAAACAACCTTGCTGAGATCGAAGCAAATGAAATGGCGCTGAGAGAATATTTTGGCATGGAAAAATATGCTTCACTCAATATGCTCACTGGTACGGGCGGCACGCCGGATATGATAGAATATGAATCTAATCCAAACGATCAACAGATCGAAAATTCCGGATACAGTCTTCCTTTAAAATTGAAGAATCTCAATTCAAATCTTTCTGTACTGAAGCAACTGGTCTCGAAACAGGAAAATATTCTAAGGTTCACACCCAATATGATGCCTGTTGAAAAGGAGAATGCAGGAGTATCATCGGGATTCGGCTGGCGAAGCAATCCTTTTACTCAAAGAAGAGAATTCCATGCGGGAATAGATATAGCCGGAAAAACCGGCATGAAAATTATCGCGCCGGCCGATGGAGTCGTATTAAGGACCGGCTATGATCAGAGGTTGGGAAAATTTGTTGTAATGCAGCATACCGAAGAGATGAAGACTATATATGGACACCTCAACAGTATATCCGCGGAAGAAGGGAATATGATTGAAAGGGGAGAAATTCTTGGTTCCATGGGAAACACGGGGCTTTCCACGAGCAGTCATCTTCACTATGCTGTTACTGTAAATGACAGGTGCGTCAATCCGCTGGAATATATACTGGACAGGAGAAATAGATGAGCAGGAGCAGCTTTTATATTTTGATCAGCATATCCTGTCTCTTTATATCACTTTTTTGGAGAATCCCTGAATCGTGCTCAGAGACTTATCCATTTAATGAAGAATCTGTCTTCTGTACCTATTTTATATTAAGCGGAGATGAAGTTAATGAACAGGATGTTGAAGAATTCTGTTTCGTCTCAGGAAGACCTGTCTATACAACATTTAAGCCCTCTGAGATGTTTTCAAAACAGGGTATATTCAGAGAAAAAACAGAAATAATCAGTAAGATGGAGGAAATGGGCGAAGGCTTTCTCTTTATATGGGAATTAACTCCCAGGTCTTTTTATGTGAAAAGAGGTGACGGGGGGAAAAGGTTTGTGATTGATTATACAAATCTGCCTCAACCGACCCATTTCATCAACTCAGAAATAACAGGATCGGGAAAACGCCTTCTTGGAAAGGCTATTGATTCCTATTTAAAGAAAAATAAAGAAAAATATGATTCCGATGATCTCCATATAAAGGTGATTTTAAGGCCTGAGAAAACAGTATATAGTTATCAGAAAAGAAACATTGTCCATGAGGACGTCGTGCTGCCCATTCGATATGTCATATTTCACCCTATAGAAATTCGAATATTTGATGAAACAATGACGATTGATTGACTTTCTAGGAGTGTGATAATATTCTGATATTCTTGAAATAATTAGTTTATTTTTTTTTGAGTAATTTGGTATATATCTTGCTTAATTGAAATTATAAAACAGGGCAAAGCATAGAAAGCAAAGCCATAAAAGAGAATTGATTGGAGGAGATCCCATATGATAAATGTGTTGATGGGTGATTTGGATGGAAAAACAGAGCGCATAGCCTTTGATACTCAGGACATTGAACAGATAATTACTCGTTATAAAGCGAACATCGTATCTTCTGATGATGATTCCGGACTTTTCCTTGAATATGACAACAGAGTATTTCCAGTTCAGAAACCGGCTGACAGAAATGATATTAAACCATATTTTATAGTGCTTAAATCAGGCGTTGCCTTTAATGCATGTGATTATCAGATGCTTTTTAATACAAAGGCACTTTCAAATGATCTTTTATCAGGGATGGATGCCTTAGGCAATCGGCGTCTATGTAAAAAACACGGTGAAGGCGGATTTGCAGATAACAGGAGCAAAAATGACAAAAGCCCGCTCTTTATGAAAAATACGAATGAAGAGGAAACGGGTGAGTTGACCGAGAGCGACGAAAAGGATCTGAAGGATGTAATTAAGAAACTGAGAAATGGCGAATTTTTTGAACTGCTTACTATGGAATTCTCGGGTAAAATAAAGGGGATTGCCAAAGAATTAATCGATTTCAGGAGAGATATACAGACAAGGATAGAACCTGATATTGTCGAGATGGCAGCAAAGGACATCCCTGAAGCAAGCAACCAGCTTGAAGGTATAAATGAAACCCTTGAAAGCAGTACTATGAGGATAATGGACATTAATGATGAGCAGATGGAATCGGCAAATTCTCAGTACAAGAAACTGGAAAAGATACTGTCGAAGACATATGATGGCGATAAAATATCAATCGGTATAAGTCTTGAGGAGGCAATCAATGTAATTGAGGAGCAGATGGAGTTTTTGAAAAAAATAGAACGCCGGTCCCTCAAAATGATGGAACCGCTCAGTTTTCAGGACCTTGTGGGGCAGAGAATTCAGAGAATAATCAAACTGGTAAGATCCATGGAACTCAGAATTGAAGAACTGATTATATCTTTTGGAATTAAGCTCAGGAAACACAGGGAAGATCCCCTGAAAAGCTATGATGATCTTAACCGTGATGTGGATAAATATCTATCTGACCTTAATGGACCTCAGAGGACAGGTGAAGGGTTGGACCAGGCAGGAATAGACGATCTGCTTGCCGGCCTGTAAAAATGAAAAAGAAAATCAATATTATGATTTCAGGGAGGATTAATTATGGCATTTAACACTACGATCAAGGTGTTGGTAGTGGACGATTTCGCAACCATGCGCCGGATAATAAAGGGCGTTTTAAAACAGCTTGGATTCAATGATATTATTGAGGCGGAAGATGGAGATGTAGCATTAAAGGAACTTCAAAAGGAGAAAGTCGGATTGATTGTATCGGATTGGAACATGCCCAACATGACAGGGCTCGATCTGCTGAAGGCGGTCCGGAATGACCCCAAATTAAAGGATATCCCTTTCCTTATGGTAACTGCCGAGGGGCAGAAGGACAATGTTGTTCAGGCTGTGCAGGCGGGTGTCAGCAACTACATAGTAAAACCTTTCACGCCTGAAACATTCAGCGCCAAACTGGATAAGATGTTCATATAATGAGTGCCTGATGAAGGATATTTTTTCCCACATAAGGGAATATTATTCCCCTTGCATAATCCATGTTCCGGAAAGAGGTGGTTATCATGGCCGGCGAGGTTTTCATTATTATTGTAATGAGCTAAGGTTATGGAATTACTGCAAAATTAAACCGCCTTTCTGCCCGTTGCCAGTTTAAATTAATCTCGTGATTTGAATATGGCAGGCAATTTGCATAATCAGATAATTAGTGTTAATTCAGAAAACTGATGTTTTTGAATTCAGGCTGTCAGGCGTCGGCTAAGAGGCATTAAAAACCAGGAAAAGGAGTGAACAATGAAGATATTTGAAGGGCAGGGGCCTAAAATGGAGGATATCGGAAAGACCAGGTTCAAAAATGAATCCGGTGGTGATGATTTTAGAAAGATTATGGATCAGTTAATTTCCGTTCAGGAACCGGCACGTTCCGAATCTTCACAGTCTTTGAATGCGGTTCCAAACATTGAGGGTATTATCAATGTTAATCGAATCAATCCTGTCAACAGTATCATAGTCTCCAGTGAGAAGAAGCTTTTGCTTGATTCTCTGCGTGATACATTGAATCTGGTTGACTTCTATGCCGGAAAACTGGCTGACGAAAATATTCAGTCAAAGGATCTCACGCCTCTGATAGAGCAGTTGGATGGCAGGCTGGAATCATTAAAGATAATGGGTAAAGGAGATAATGTGCCTGAAACATTAAGACCGGTAATAACTGATATGACAGTTACCATCGGCGCTGAGATCGCCAAATACAGAAGAGGAGACTACCTTTAGGACTTTTTATCCTTTTTTGTATCACTGCGTCAAAGGGAGTTCCATAGTCAGGACCGACCCTGATGATTCATCATCAACTTTAATGCCGATGTCGCTCCTTTTGAAAATCGTGAGCGCCAGCAATAGCCCCGCATTTTCCTCTTTGTAAGCGGTTTTTTCACTGTCATCTCTTTCCTGATTTATCAGATTGATAAAATCCTGAGCAAACGCGTCTTTCTGAGTAATGAATTTGATTCTTAACAGATTCGCCTCAAGCTCTGTTACAACATCTAATTTTGATGCTCTGTTTTTTTCCATCTCATCGGCAATATTCTCTATCAGCAGGCTTAATGCCTGTAAAGAACCATTGGGAAGGTCACGCGTTAAAGGAGGATTGTCCGTAAATTTGAGGTCAGTGTCGATATTATGTTTAAAATAGAGGTTTGCGGCCAGAAAACTCAATTCCTGCTGAAGATAATCATGAATATTCATATAGATATTTTCTTCTTCATACATAGCGGTTCTTGAGGAGACGGTTTTGATCATATCGTTCAGCCTGTCAAGTTCTTCCGCTATTCTTTTCAAACGGGACCGAACCTTTTCTATCTTTTGCTCCTGAGTATCAGACTCACCTTTTAAGACGTATTCCGACATTTCAAGGTCAAGACCTATATTCTGCAGCGGACCGTTTATGTTATGGATAAGGCCTCCTATCAGTTTACCCAGAGAGGAAAGTCTGTACAGATTTATAAGGTCATCGGGGTGCATTTCAATCATTTCACTCAATCTCCTCCAGGCGCTGTTTGTGATTTCTTATGTCACTTCTCTGCTTACGAAAAATTAATTTTACAATCGAATCTCTTGCATCATCCATTATACATGCTATTCTGCCTGCTGTTATATATTCGTCTTTATCTTCCACCACTCTGAGCACTTCGACTATCAGTTCCATACCAAATTGAATAACGCCGGGCATCATGAGGTTCATCTTGATATACATGCCCGGTTCTATTTTTTCCCTGGTTCGAAACTTCAGGCCCTCGGCGCTAAGTTCAGTAATACTGTCCTGAAAAAGGTTTTTGCCCATGGATCTGTCCATCAACTGTTCAATGATAAAATCCATTTTATTATTCAGAAACTGGAGAGCCAGATAAAACTGCTCATCCTTTGAGCCGGGAACAGTATTTTCAAGGTACTCCTCAATTGGGCTCGGCACTCCATGCTGCTTGAAGAGGGTATTACCCAGGCCGTTTTTTACTGTTTCAGACTCTTCTTTATCCAGGACCTCCCATTTTACGGGAATAAGAATATCAACCCTGAAGTGACCGCGTTTATTTTTCTGTTCCATTTTTACGTGATCTCCTGTTTCTGTTCATGAGAACAAGACGCTCTTAAAGTGAGTACGAATTGGGATTATAATATATGACAGGATTAATTGAAAGAAAATAAATAAGATTATGAAAAATCATCATTAATATGCTTTGATGTGGAGGAAGCCTATGCAGCTATTTGCGAGTCGTTTTTAAAGGTGTAAAGTGCAGCCTTAACAACCTCCGGATCAAACTGTGTTCCGCTGTTGTCCTTTAATTCTTTCATGCATTTCTCAAAAGGCATGGATTTTCTGTAGGCCCTGTCAGAGTTCATGGCATCAAACGCGTCTGCAACAATAAGAATTCTGGATAAGAAGGGTATATCTTCACCTTTAAGGCCGTCCGGGTAACCCTTTCCATCCCACCTTTCATGATGATTTCTGATAATGGAAAGCTCGGCAGGATCAAGTCCAAGATGAGATACAATATTTACACCGATTATGGGATGAGCTTTTATCTTTTCATATTCACTGTCTGAAAGGGCGGAAGGCTTATTAAGGATACTGTCATTAATGCCTATCTTGCCGATATCATGAATAGGAGCGCATGCCTTTATTTTTTGTATATCATCCTCTGAGCATCCCATGGCATTTGCCAGATTCAATGAATACTCCGTGACCCTCGAAGAATGCTGCTGCGTATAGGGATCTTTTGCCTCAATGGCGCTGACAAGGGACATCAGGGAGGCCATCAGACTTCGCATAAGATTGTCATAAAGGGCAATATTTTCAATGTTAAGAGATGTCCTTTCTGCCAGGAATCTTAAAATAAATTCATCATCACTTGTGAAACCGGCCTTATCCGATTTTTCGCCAATGAGGAATAATCCAAACGGTTCTTTTCGTATATCAAAGGGGATAGCCAGATAACTAACGCCGGTTTTTTTGTCTTCGGTATTTTCACCAAAGGTCTTTCCAAAACAGGCATCAAAAGAGGTCATTCCGTCACAGTTTTCATTATTTCCGTTTCCCTTAACACTTATAATGGCGCCTGGTTGCATGTTATCAAGGCCATTCTGAGACAACACAATCAGGTTGTTATGGTTGCCGTTTTCATACATCAAAAAGCAGCCCTTTTGAGCACCGCAAGCGGCCATGCCCTTCTTTACCAGAAATCTGCAGAGATCAGCAGACCTGTTGATCCTTGAAAGGGAATCGATGATATCATACATAAGTGCCTGGGTTTTTATCTTCTTTTCCAGTTCCCTGTTCAGCAGTTCGATTTCCTTTTTCTTCATAAGCTCCTGATTTAAGAGCCAGTTTTTCTCCATCAATACCCTGTATTTATGTATCCTTTCGAGTATAATTTTGATGTCCTGGAAACGAAAAGGTTTCACGAGAAAATCCGAAGCGCCGTTGCGTATGGCCTCTATTGCCGTATCCATTGAGGGATAGCCGGTCATGATTATTATATTGGTGGTCTGATTTTTATCATGTATGCGTTTAAGAGTTTCCATGCCCCCTATCCCAGGCATCATCAGATCCATAAAAATATAATCAAATGTGTTATTTTCAATTTCCTGAAGGGCATTTTCACCGCTGTCAACTGAAAGGACGTCTATGATACCCATGTTCTGGAAAAAAAGGACAAGTGTTTCACGAATCATGGACTCATCATCCACAATCATAACCCTTAATGATTCCAGGCAGGGACTGTTCAGGATTTGATGTTCATCAGCAGTTTGTTTTTGCAAAGTTCAAACTCCTCTTCGGTTAAAAACCCTTTTTCCTTTAGCACTGAGATGCGTTCAAGATCCGAAAGCAGGGGTGAATGATCTTTTATTATTTTGTCCGAATAATAAAAGGGAAGCATGCTTCCCGCTATAATCGGCCTGAGTTTCTTATCTCCGGCAGCCTCATCCTCTTCTTCATCTGTATTACTGTCAACGCCCATAAGTTTTTTCATCATGTGCATCTGTTCATAGGCCTGCTGAAGTTCACCTATAAGTTTTTTATTTTCACGAATCAGATGAATCTTCTCCCTGGCATTATTCACTATGATCTTTATTTCATCGATTTTAAACGGTTTTGTTATATAATCATATGCCCCTTCTCTTATGGCCTGAACCGCTGTTTCAAGAGAGGCAAAACCAGTGATAAGAACAACCAGGGTGTCAGGATCTATTTTTCGCGATTCCTTTAACACCTCCATTCCATCGGCGCCGGGCATCATGAGATCCGTGATTATCAGGTCATATTTCTCGTTGCGGCATAATTGAATGGCCTTTCGGCCGTCATTACAAAGGGTGATATTATTGTTTTCCTCTGTGAGAATCGCCTTCATTGTTGAAAGAAGTTTTTTGTCGTCATCTACTATTAATATATTCAGTTCCATTTTTCTCCGGGCGAAGAGGCGTCTTATTTTTTTCTAATAACATTATTGTCAGGCATTTTCATTAAGAAGTGTTCCGGTCATCTCATCCATTCTTGCCGCGAGGTCGAGCAGCTCTTTTGGCGGGATTTCCCTTATTACTCTGCCGTCATCCTGGGATATGACCTTTATCATAATCTTTCCGGTTTCTCCATGAACCTGTATCTTGAGCTCACGTTTTACTGAACGGACATAATTATCCATTGCCTCGGCGATCCTGTTTATCTTTTCGTTTGTGTCTTCTTTTACTTTTCTGGTGTTTTTCTGAACCCTGTTATTGACCAGGGGCACAGTTGTTTTGGTCTCTTTTTTCAGGCCTGACTCAGAAGTCAGTACGGTGGATGCCGTTACTTCAACAGGCCCTTTTTGCGGCTTGGGGCTTATAGCTATTATCGCTTCCATTTTTTATGCCTCCCTGCATATACTTTTCCATATAATAATGGAAAATATTAGACTTCCTGTCTGTTATATCGGCAAAATAGGGGAGAATCTTTAAAAAAATACAGGTTAAGCCGCTATTACCACTCCTTCCCTGTATTCGGTATTATGGCTCGCGATGTTTGTTACGCGTTCCTCGGAATGGGAATGTGATATCCCTTCCCAGGCACCCTTCAATTCTACGAGGATTTTAGCACATTCATTAAATGCGGAAGCGTCTTTTTTAATATCGCCCATTAGTATCCTGGTGGTCAAATATGTGTATATGGAGTCCAGGTTTTTTGCTATCGCTTCACCTTTCTCAAAATTCAGACAGCTCTGAAGTTCATTTATTATATCGAGCGCTTTTTGTATTTTTTTTGCCTTTTTTTCAAATTCTTTTTTATAAAAATGATTTTCTGCCTGGTTAAGGCACAGAATAGCCTTTTCATAACACATAATAACCAAATTAAGCTTTCCCGCTGTTTCGATGCTTGATCTATTGTACTGCTTATAAGCATTGCCGTGAGCCATGTGATCCTCCCTTTTTATTTTAAATTAAAATATCAAAAATAACATTTTGTTATAGAATTTTCAGACAATAATCTCATTTAGCGAAGGTTCTATTTTATTATGCCCAGCCGCTGTACGCGGCTTCAAGCTGACCGGAAAGCCATGAACTCATTGATTGAATCTTGGAAAGGGCTAGCTCCATCGCCACAAATCGGTTAATCATGGCCTCCATTTTAAGATCCAGCCTCGCGTTCATTTCCTCCAGTTCATCTTCAATATTACCTATGTGTTCGGAAAGAGAATCCTGTTTAAATGAAACATAACCTTCATATGAATCTGTAATGTTATACAGTGCCCTGTCAAAAAGCTCGCCAACTCCGGTCGTGAATTTGATGTTTCCCACATTTCCGGTAGATGAGCCTGTGTATTTTATTACAAGGCCTGCTATATTTTCTGCATCACTATCACCGGTGAGTGTCTGTCCCGAACCGGTGGCAGTTTCCCCGTTTATCGTGCCCGCTAAGTCTTGCCCGTTATCTACTGTAACGGGTGAACCAGACCACAAAGAAGAATCAACAATAAAGCTGTACCCGCTGCCGTAGTTGTCATTGCTTAATTGCAGATGATCGCTCCCGTCATTGGAGGCAGTTATAGACATTGCGTCTCTCCCCTCCTGACCTCCTGTATTGGTCGCAAGAACAGAACCAAAAATGTTCACCTGGTATTCCGTGCTGCTGTAGTCAAGCGCAAAGGTAAGGCTGCTCGCTCCTTCCTCATCATCAGTGATGACAAGGTGCCCGCTTGCATCAATAGAGGCTGTTACTTCATGTTCAAAGGCGGATTCTATCTCTGCGAGAAGTCCCTGAACAGTGTTTGATGCGGTGTCGGCTATTGTGTATGAACCCGAAATACTTTCACCGTTTCGGTCGGTACCGCTGAAGCTTATTGTCTCTCCATCATTAAGTTTGGCATCATCTATAGCACCCCATGTAGTCGATGATGTAATCGCAACGGCTCCCGCTGTCACCTCAGTATCTCCGACCAGTTTTTCAGCATAAGCCGTATCCAGTTCAGTATTTACAGCGGTTACTATATCAGAGATTGTCATATCGGCTGTGAGAGAGATGGCGGCTGTATCGTCTCCATTCGTAACAGTCAGAGTCTGGTCAGTGCCGAGGGTGGTCTCTATGGCAGTATTGCTTATAGAGCTGTTTCTTGTGGCATACTGTGTTATATCGACGGTATAATTCCCGGATTCCGTATCATTTGTGCTGTAAACATATTCTATGTCACCCGAGCTTGAAGAGCCGTTTACAGTAAAAAGTTGTTGTATGTCACTGAAATTTGTCTGAAGGAATTCACTCAGGGTGTTGCTTTCAATGGATAGTTGGCCATCGTTATCAAGATTTATGCCGGACATCCCAATGATGGAAAATTCTGAAGATACACCCCACACAGGTTCAACAAGCAGTGCTGTAAGATCGGATTTGACCGAGGAAAGGGTACCATCTCCAAAAAGCACCCCGCCTGTTGTCTCATTCTCCACATCATAGGTCTGCTGTTCTTTAATATATGCCGCCACTGTATTATATGCATCCACAAAGGCCTGTATCTTTTCTTCAATAGCGCTTGTATCTCTTTCGATATTAAGTGTAATGGTCGTGGTCGCGCTCTCATCGGTCAGTTTTAATGTCACGCCTGTTAACACATCATCTATCGTATTATCCTCGCTCGTTACTGCCACACCATCAATTGTTAATGAGGCATCCTGGCCGGCAACGAGTTCATTGTACTCACCCAGAGAGTCTTTCCAACCCATAAGCTGAACAATGTCCAATGCGGACCCGTTCTCAAGGCTGATGCCTTCGGCGCCTGTGCTTTTGCTTGTGAGGTTAAGGCGGTAATCCGTGTCACTGTAACTTATAAGACTGGCTGTTACACCGGCGTCTGCGTTGTTTATCTTGTTCTGAATATCATCAAGCCCGTCGGTCTCGGAGATAGTAATGGTTTCACCATTAATAATTATATCTCCTGCATAACCGGAGCCCAGTGCTTCAGTGCCGCTTTCAAACGAAGAAGAGGTAATTTTTTGAGCCATGGCTATATTATTTATGACTATATCGTAAGTGCCGACAGAGGCATAGGAGTTTGTCGAGACGTTCAGGAGGTCTTCGGCATCCACATCAGCGTCACTTGAGTTCATAGTGGATGTGAAAATATTAAAATCGTCTGGTTCGGAAAGATCCTGGGCGGCGGTTCTTAACGAAAGCAGTTGAGTATTGAAGGACTGCCATTCTGTGAGTTGTTCTTCATATTCACTCTTCTTTGCTTCTACAAGTTCCACAGGCTTGTGTTCAATCTGCATAAGCTGATCGATCATGGATCTCCAGTCGAAACCGCTTGAAAGACCGCTGATAAGATTTGTGCTTGTCATAATTTCCTCCCTGAAACATTTAAACCATAATCAAGGAAAAGGCTTCCCTTTGTTACACTATTAATCGGAAAAATCTGCCGAAAACTTAAATAAATGTTGAATATTATTGTGATTATGCAAGTTTGTGGCCAGAAAAAAGTGAAAAGTTAAAAGTGAAAGGTTAAAAGTGAAAAGTTATAAGTTATAAGTAAAAGGTTAAAAAGAAAAACAAATGAAAATTTGATGCACTCGTAAAAAGTCGGATTTCTCCATTTTTCATTCCGCGACTTGCCTGCCCGGTGAAATATCCCGAAGGGATCAGTGCAGTTTACCCCGCCAGCCCCGTTAAACCTTTTTTCCCTTTGTTTAACTGGGGTAGCTCCGGAAGATGGTACTGGGGCGTATTTCACCGGGGACCCCAGAATCCACTCCCTACCTCGATCATTCTCTCACCACCACCGCCATTCCCGAACGACCACCGTCATTCCCGCGCTACCACCTTCATTCCCGCGCCACCATCGGCATTCCCGCGCCACCACCTTCATTCCCGCGCCACCATCGGCATTCCCGCGCCACCATCGGCATTCCCGCACCACCACCGTCATTCCCGCGGCACCACCGTCATTCCCGCGTAGGCGGGAATCCATTGTTTTAAATCCTATAAAAAAAACTTAGCTGAATCCTGATCGCCGACTGCTGAAAGTTCCATCCAGGATTTTGCCTTTTCCGGATAGAAACTATTACAGGGCCGACCTGTGCCTGGCCCAATGTAGTTCCGGTTTAGAAAAACGAAGGTGGCTATCGACCCGCAAATGGTTGCCTATTACATAGACACAAAAAAGAAAAACCCCGTCTCCTGGTTAAGGAGACGGGGTTTGAAAAAGTGCTTTGGCCTTTAGCCTTCAACCTGAATCGATTATCCAAGCAACGACAGTATCGACTGCGGAGCCATATTAGCCTGTGCAAGCATTGCAGTACCTGCCTGCAACAGGATTTGACTCTTTGTAAATGATGTCATTTCAGCAGCCATATCCACGTCACGAATAGTTGATTCGGCTGCACTCACGTTTTCTATTGTGCTTGAAAGGTTAGCTGCCGCATATGAGAGCCTGTTCATAAATGCGCCTATATTACCCCTTGCGCTATTAAGAGAAGATATGGCAGCATCAATAGAATCCAGCGCATTTTGAGCACTGGTAGCCGTATTCAGGTCTACGCTTTCAATATTGAGCCCGCTGGAACCTTTTGTAACATTGCCTATGCTGATACTGATTCGGTTATCCGCGTTGTTATCAGCGCCGATCTGAAAGTCTGAGGTACCGCTATCTTCAGCGATCAGGGCACCATCCAGAGAACTTGAAACGTCACTGTTGAGAGAAATGGTCAGGCCCATGGATCCGAAAAAGGCATCGGTCGTCTCACCAGAACCGGGTGCTGTAAAGTAGACGGTCTCGCTTCCGGCTCCTGTCGTAATTGACATTGTGCCTGCACCGGTTGTAGTATTAACGGTGGTAGCAACATTATATGTTTCTCCCGCCTTGAGACCTGTTACACCGCCATAGCCGTTGGAAGCAGAAACGACTGCTGCCGCAGCTCCTGCAGAAACACCAACTCCAAATGTCCCGTCAATGAGTTTGGATCCGGCATATTCTGTTGAATCTGCAATTCGGTCAATTTCAGATATAAGTTTTTGTGCCTCTGCATCAATCTTGTCCGTATTGGATCCGGCATTTGCCGAGGCCGCCTGAGTGGCTAGCTCTTTCAGACGGACTAACATGCTTGATATCTGATCTGTTGCGCCCTCAGCTACCTGAAGCATTGAGCTGGCCTCAGAAGCATTTCTTGATGCAACCCTGTAGCTTGCTATGTCAGCCCTGAAAGAAGATGAAATGGCAAGACCAGCCGCATCATCCGCTGCCTTGTTGATTCTGTAACCCGATGAAAGTTTTTCAAGTGATTTGCTCAGCGAAGCATCTGATATTGAAAGGTTACGATGAGCATTCATTGCCGCGATGTTGTTCTGAATTCTTAATCCCATAATAATTATCCTCCATGATTTTAAAAGTGTTATTTGCCCAAATAGGCCATAAAATAATCGGCATCCTTGCCGCTTGGGGGCATTATTGTGTAATAAATCAAGATGTTCACCTGCCTTTCTTACACTGTCTGTGCCCTGTTTCAAACACTACATCGGATGAGGGATTAAAATACTTGAACAAAAAGTTATTTTTTTTTAAAAAATGTTAAATAAAAAATAATGGTATTTTTAAGGTGCGGCAGGATCGTCGCCAGGAAAGGTATTCGAATTGATAGTATTGAGGATATTTTTAACATGTTCTAAAAGAACTTTGTCTGAGGGCGAAAGGAAAATGGCTTTTTTAAGTATTTCAGTGCCTTTTTTTATAAGACCAATGCTTATAAATATTGATCCTATATCTGCTATGAGTGATGGTGTTTCACCGGAAAGAATAAGACTGATTTCAAGACATTCCTGAATATACTGTCGCGTTTTATTGATATTAAGGAGTTTTTTTGCTGCACAGAGATAACATTCAGCAAGGTCTTCAATACTGTTTATGCTGCAAGTTTCCTTTATTCCCAGGATGTGTAAAAGACTGCCGCATTCCATCACGAGTGGATCAAACTCCATTTGATCAAGATATATCCTGCTTAATAAGATAGACGGGTAGGTATCCATCTCATCTATATTCTTGAGCTTTTCCAGATAATGAATCGCTTCTGTAATGTTGCCTGTAACGTAAAAAGAGTATGCAAGGTTTGATAAAATTATTTTATTCAATGAGTCATCTTCAGAATGTAAATCCTTCAAAAGCGATTCAACTTCTTTAAATCTGTTAAGTTCCCTAAGACATATAGCCCTGTTTATTGTGATTTTTGTATCGTTTGTTATTTTATCAGCATCATTAAAAATAGAAAGTGCTTTTTCCGGTTTATCTCTTTTCATGTAGATCAGTCCAAGAGAAAACAGACATTCAAGATCGCTATTATTTATTTTGACAGCTTTCTCAAGCAAATCCATCTGTTCGGATTCTTTGCCCAACTGTTTATATATTCCCCCGAGAATTTTTATTGCCTGTAGACTGTCCGGTCTTTTCTCAACAGCCTGGAGATAGATATTTTCAGCATCACAAATCCTGTTTTTCTTAATGTAATAATCACCCAGTCTCATATAAAGCAGATAGAGGTCAGGGCATAGATTCTTAGCCGCAGCAATTTCATTTTCTGTATCTTTATCGGCACCCTGGTCAAATAATAAAAAAGCCTTTAACAAATGAAGAAACCACTGAGAACCTATAGTGTTGTTTACAATTTCCCCGAATTTTTCAGGGTTTTTATGATAGTTTTTCCTTACCCTTACAAAATTTTGAAAATGACGATCAAAAAGCCTGCTATCACGCTTTTCATAGGCAATCAGGCAGAGTATGTAATATGAATCAAGATGATCCCGAAACAGTCTAATCCCTTTCTCAGCGAGATCCTTTGCCATATCAGGTTTTCCCAGATTGAGACATGCGGATGCAGCAATATATATAGACCAGAAATAATTATGGGAAAATTCAATTTTCTTTTCGGCAAGAGAAATGGATACAAGCGCTTCTTTTAATGCTTCCTCATGCATATGTTCAGAAAGATAAGATGCAGCGAGAAAATGATGAGGCCTTGGATCATCAGGGTCATCATTTATATCAAGTTTAAGAAGTTTTGTTGTCCTCTCAAATTTACTTGCCATAGTTTGTTTGTCAAGATTGTACCCATGGTGAAAAAGACGAATAGGGCAGCATAATACCTTTTTTACCCCAACGATATAATTGTGCACCCTTCCTTTGTAATAGAAGCCTCTGTGATTTCTGAAAAGCCTGACAGCGTTATTGTATGACATTGACCGGCCTTCATTAAATATACATTCCAGTGTTACTGCAATGGCATCCACATCGTTTTCGGTTTCTGATATAGATTCCAAAAGCAATTCTCCGCTTCCCGGAAGTAATTCTTCATCGGCGTCAATATAAAATATCCAGTCCTTTTTGGAATATCCAAAGGACTGATTTCTGTGTTTGCTGAAATGGTTTTCCCATGGGTGATGATATACACGGGCGCCAAATGATTCGGCGATCTCAACGGTTTTATCAATGGAACCGGTATCAACAATTATGATTTCGTCCACATATTCCTTAATACTGCCGAGGCACTGTGCGAGAAACTTTTCTTCATTTTTTACAATCATACAGGCAGAGATTTCAGGTAATAATCCCGAACCGATAAAATTATTTTTCATTAACATTGCTCCTGAATCATATATAGATGTGGAGATTTGATAGTGCCATACTCAATTAATTATTTTTGTGTATGTTGTTCTGTTATCACCTTCAAGGGATTTTCTCATGGAATTCAGCAAAGTTCGAACTGTAGATGCAGCGATAATTGAGGGGGTTATGCTACTGTGAAAAAAGGCCCTGCATTCGGAGTAACCAAGGGGGCAATCATTAAACACACTATAACAGGGAGCGCATTGAATACCGCTTGAAATACAGTTGACATTGGAATGAAGTGAAAAAAAACTGCTGGAAGTAGTTGATAACAAAACATTTGTGGGGATATTCATTATGTTGGCCATGTGGCAGATAAAGGAATCTACTGCAACGATGATATCCATCCGGCTGATTAAGAATGCAAGATCACGTATATTGGTACTGTCCCTTGTATCTGTGGCCAGTTCTTCAGAAACAGGTTTGTGAGAAGGGGATTTACGGCCCATAATACATATATCAAATCCGAACTGTTTTATCCCAGAAAGCAGATCGATATGTAGAGACGCCGGATATGATTTTACCTCCCCATTAGAGTCAAAATTAATTCCAAGTCGCGGCGCCTTTGTCTCACGGATTTGAAATCCGGCTTTTGATTCCTCATCAATTTTATAAACCGGATCAGGCAATTCATTGGGTTTTATTCCGAATGAGGAGCATATCTGCATTATCGGGGAAACCTTTGTTCCT
This sequence comes from uncultured Desulfatiglans sp., assembly GCA_964547435.1. Classification (GTDB taxonomy): domain Bacteria; phylum Desulfobacterota; class DSM-4660; order Desulfatiglandales; family HGW-15; genus CAZJOB01. The sequence continues at coordinate 18,003 of CAZJOB010000026.1, forward strand.
TTTACTGCAAACAGGCTTGTTATATCAGTTATGATATTTTTGTATAATGATAGTGTTTTAATATCCGGGGGATATGCTACCCAGTTTCCTTTTATGCCCATAGGTATGAAAATATCAAAATACTTTTCACGTGAACAACAGATATCTATGGTGATTCCATACCTTTCCTCAACATAGGGTAGCACCATTCCCGCGATTGCCGCGTCCCCAAACCCGCCGGGGAAATATAGGAGCAGTCTTTTTTCATTATATGAAAACAGGTCAACAGGGCCGTGTTCTAAAATTTTAAATGAAGGGCCGGATATAGATACAAGTTCTGCAATTCCCTGACTAACCGCTTCCTCAGCAAATTGGCTGTATGAAAAATAGGTCTCTCCTTCAATAAGTGTCCCGTCACCAAACACCTTGTTTTTAAAGCATATTGTTTTTTTTGCCTTAAAAAAGTTCATGTTTTGTGTAAACAACCGATTCAGGGATTATGGATCAACCAATCAATGAGGCTGCCTTTTTGAAAAATATCTCAGCATCTTTTATTTTTCCCATCTTCATGCAGGTATTACCCAGTTCATTCCATATCCTTCCTGAACCAGGTGATTTTTCAAGTATAG
>CAZJOB010000027.1:0-12231 GCA_964547435.1 uncultured Desulfatiglans sp.
CACTTTACACGGAAAACAGAAAACACTTTGAAATAATTCGGCATGTTCTGAGGGGCCTTAAGATTGAATATCCCGCGCCATGAAAATTCTTTTTGTTAATTCAGGTGATGCTGGTTGCTGGATTACTGATCCGGTCTTCGCCAAAATTACGCCCCGGCAGGCAGGTCCGGAACGATGGGTAAAAGACTTTTTCAGAGATCTCGCTTCGCTTACACTGTCTGCTCGTATAATCACGGCTGAAAGCCGTTCCCACAAAAGAGGTTTTTTAACATAAAGTTCCTCTGTGAGCTCTGTGGCTCCCTGGCGCGCTATAGTCACGCTGTAGCGTGACGACGGCGGCTGTGAGATTATAGGGTTTTAAAGGGATGGATGATTCAAAACCAATGGATTCCGGAATCAAGTTCCGGAATGACAGTGGTTGTTTGGATTCCGCGATTAAAAATATTCACTCAATACTCTAAGGCTCTAAGGCTCTATGGTTCTGAGGTTCTCAATCTTCTCATCTTCTAAAGTTCTAAGGTTCTGGGGTTCTGAGGCTCTGAGGTTCTAAGACTCTAAGGTTCTGAGGTTCTCATCTTCTCTACTTCTAATCTTCTAAAGTTCTAAGGCTCTGAGGCTCTGAGGCTCTAATTCTCTATTCCTCTATCTTCTCAAGCCTGTATCTCATGGATCTCATGCTTATTCCCAGTAGATCTGCCGCCTTCTGCCTTGATCCATTGCTCATCTCTATGGCTTTAAAAATATATTCCCTTTCTATTCCGGATAGTATCTTATCCAGATCGATTCCTTCGGAAGTAAGGTCGTTTTCGCGCCTGGTTTGCTCATGAGGTCCTTGATCTTTCTTAAAATGGGAAAGGGTAAGACTTTCGGGCAGGACGATACTGGAGGTCTCCAGTGCCACGCTTCTCTCAATAATATTTTCAAGCTCTCGCACATTGCCGGGAAAGCTGTACTGTCCCAGTATGTCCATGGCATAGGCAGACATCTTTTTAATGTCCTTATTCAGTTCCCGGGAATACTTCTCCAGAAAAAACTGGCTTAAGATCGGCAGATCCCCTTCCCTTTCTCTCAAAGGCGGCATTGCAATCTGAATCACATTCAGCCTGAAATAGAGATCCTCCCTGAATCGGTTTTCCATCACCTCTTTTTCAAGGCTCTTGTTGGTAGCGGATATAACCCTTACATCCACCCTTTTTTCTTCAACGCCGCCAACTGCAGTAAAGGTGCGTTCCTGAATCACCCTTAAGAGTTTTACCTGTATTGCGGGTGTCAATTCTCCGATTTCATCAAGAAATACTGTTCCACCCTGGGCAACCCCAAACAGGCCCTCTTTGTCGGTTACTGCCCCGGTGAAAGCGCCCTTTTTATATCCGAACAGTTCACTCTCTATGAGATTTTCAGGGATTCCGGCGCAGTTGATTACTACAAATGGTTTATCTTTCCTCTGGCTCTGATAATGTATGGCCTTTGCCGCTAGTTCCTTGCCTGTCCCGCTCTCTCCCGAGATCAGGATGTTACTCTTTGTCTCCGCCACCCGCTCGATAAGGTCATAGACCTTCTTCATTTGAGGACTTTCACCCACAAGACATTCAAAATGGAATAGACTCTCTTTTCCAGTGTAGTTTTGCTGTAACCTGGGCTTGTGTTTTGCCCTGATGGTATCCCCGACTATCTGCTTGAAGTCTTTTACCTTGAATGGCTTTGGAATAAAATCATAGGCCCCTTCTCTCATGGCCTCCACAGCGGTCTCGGCTGTGGCAAAGGCGGATATCATGACGACCATTGTGTCGGGATCAACACTCTTTGCCTTTTTAAGCACATCGATCCCGTTTACATCTTTCATGCGAATATCGGTTATAACAAGGTCGAACGGTTTCTCCTCAAGGATCTCGCAGCCTCTTTCGCCGCTCTCTGCCAGAGAGACATTATACCCCTCTTTTGTAAGAAGGATATCCAGAAACTCCCTCATGCTCCTGTCATCATCAACTACGAGTATATTGTGGGTCTCTTGACCAGACAATTCGTCCCCCAACCATTGTAAGAATGTTTCTCCCTGTAAGTTTCATGCCGATAAAGGGAGAATTTCTGCTCTTTGATAGGATATCTTCCTCCCTGAGAATAAACTCCTCGTGAGGATCAATGATGGAAAGATCCGCAACCTTTCCTTCTTCAATCGAACCCCCTTCGACCCCAAGAATAGCTGCCGGATTCGTTGATAACTTTTTAACTGCCTCAGTAAGACTCAGCACTCCTTCCATGACCAGATTCATAGTAAGGGGCAAGGCGGTTTCAAGACCGATAATTCCAAAACTTGCTCTGTCAAATTCCAACTCTTTTTCAAGAGGGCTGTGGGGAGCATGGTCCGTGGCTATTGCATCAATCACACCCTCAGCCAGCCCTTTCTTAATAGCCTCAACATCTTCCGCGGTCCTTAAAGGCGGATTCATCTTGGCGTTTGTGTTATACCCTATAACCGCGGTATGGTCCAGGCTGAAGTAATGAGGAGTTGTCTCCGCTGTCACAGGAAGGCCCTCTTCCTTTGCCGCTTTAATGGCCTTTACTGATCCCATGCTGCTGACATGGGCTATATGAACAGGGCAACCGGTAAGCCGGGCGAGCAAAATCTCCCTTGTAACCATAATCTCTTCACAGGCAGATGGTATACCCTTGAGGCCTATCTTCGTGGACACAAATCCTTCATGCATTGCTCCGCCTGAAGAGAGGTAGTCATCCTCGCAATGGGATATAACCGTCAACCCATGATATCTCGCATATTCAAGCGCACGTCTCATAAGTTCGCTGTTCTTCACTGTTGACCCGTCATCCGATACACCAACCGCTCCGGCCCTTTTCAAATCACCGAACTCGGTCAATATCTCACCCTGTCTGCCCCTTGTAATGGCGGCTATAGGATATATCCTGGCAAGATCAGCCGCGCGCGCCTGCTTGAGTATAAATTCAGTAATAGATCCGCTGTCATTCACCGGATCGGTATTGGGCATACAGGCCAGCCCGGTAAAACCGCCGGAAACACCGGCCAGGGAACCGGACGCTATGGTTTCCTTATATTCATGCCCCGGTTCACGCAGATGAACATGCATATCGATAAGGCCGGGCAGGATGGTTTTACCCTGAACATCTATAATCTCTATTTTATCACCCATGTCAGTGATTTCGCCGGGGGAAATGATTTTTGATATCTTTCCCTTTTCTATAAGGATATCCCTTTTGATAACAATCTCTTTTAAGGGGTCAACTATATCTCCTCCCCTAATCAATATCGCCACTTTTCGCACCCCCGATAAGAAGATAGAGCAGGGCCATACGAACCGCTACGCCATTGGCAACCTGTTCAAGAATAACAGAATACGGTCCGTCAGCCACGTCTGATGAAAGTTCCACACCCCTGTTTATTGGGCCCGGATGCATAATAATTGCCCCTTCCTTGACATTATCAAGCAGCCTTTTATTTATTCCGAAAAAGGATGAGTACTCTCTTACACCGGGAAAGAGTATTCTGCTCTGCCTCTCCATCTGAATTCTGAGCACCATAATCACATCCTTATCAATAATTGCCTCTCGTGGATTGTTAATTACTTCCACTCCGAGCGATTCGCCCTGGCATGGCATCATGGTTGGAGGACCGGATATGGTAACATGGGCGCCCATCTTTTTTAGCCCTATAATGTTGGATCGGGCAACCCTGCTGTGTTCGATATCCCCTATTATGACCACGTTTAATCCCGCTATCTTCCCCTTTTTCTCTCTGATCGTAAAAAGATCGAGCAATGCCTGGGAAGGATGCTCATTTGTTCCGTCACCCGCGTTTATTACAGACGCCTTTATTCTGCCGGCGAGCAGATGAGGAGCGCCGCTGGACGAATGCCTTATAACAATAAGATCCGGACTCATGGCCTGCAGATTCTTCGCGGTGTCTATGAGTGTCTCACCTTTTACAATGCTGCTTCCGCTTGATGAAATACCCATGGTGTCCGCGCTCAGCCTCTTTGCAGCGATCTCAAAGGACATCTTTGTCCTTGTACTGGGCTCATGAAAAAAATTGACAACACTCTTGCCCCTCAAGGTGGGCACCTTTTTAATATCACGCTGAGAAATCTCCTTTAAAGATTCCGCAGTGTTCAGTATCAGATCAATATCCTGCACTGATAACTGCTCCATACCTAAAAGGTCTTTATGACTTAATCCCTCCACCTGCACCTCCTGATAAAAAAAACCTCCTTACCGGTTTAATCGGCAAGGAGGTTTTTTTTTATTGGACAAAACATTTGTCATATCATATTTATCACGTGATCTGTTTTGCGTCACATCCTATCAAATTTAATTTTAATGGTCAACCCTGTTTACCGGTAAAGAGATCATTAAAAAAAATGAAGCAAGCGCCTTAGAAAACAACGCTTTTCTCTCTATTCAACAGCTTCAGCCGCATCCTTTACTGCCGCGTTTTCCGGTTCCTTTTTGGCTGTCGCAGCAGCGGTTGTTGACTTAACGGCCTTTTTCCCTTTCTTGCCGGTCTTTTTCTTTTCATCTTCACCCGGCAGCAACTGTACTATTGAAACAGGCGCCCCGTCGCCTTTTCTAACTCCCTTTTTTAAAACCCTGACATACCCGCCCTGACGGTTAAGAAACCGGTCCTTTAACTCCTCAAACAGTCTGTGTGTTACGGTTTTGTCCTTCATATATGACAGGGCTATTCTCCTGGCATGAAGATCTCCCCTCTTGGCGAGTGTAATTATCTTTTCAGCAATAGGTTTTAATTCTTTGGCTTTCGCATCAGTTGTCTCAAGCTGTTCATGCTTGAACAGGGATGTTACCATGTTTCTATACATGGCTTTCCTGTGACTGGAATTACGGCCAAGTTTTCTTCCTGTTTTTTGATGCCTCATTTGAATCTAATCCTCTTCTTTCTCTTCTTCACTGTAATCTTCTTCTGGTTTATCCGGCGGAAAATTGTCAAGTTTCATGCCAAGCGAAAGGCCCATTTCCGTTAATATTGTCTTTATTTCATTCAAAGATTTTCTTCCGAAATTTTTAGTCTTCAACATTTCAGTTTCACTCTTTTGAACCAGTTCTCCGATAAGAGATATTTCAGCATTTTTCAGACAATTGGCCGAACGCACCGAAAGTTCCAGTTCTGATACCGGACGAAAGAGATTTTCATTCATTTTATCACTCTCTTCTTCCTCTTCCGATTCAACCGGCTCAGGCTCTTCTTCAAAATTAATAAATGGAGTCATCTGCTCCTTGAGTATCTTAGCCGCAAAGGCTATGGAATCCTCCGGCAGAACGCTTCCATCAGTGGTTATTTCCATGGTAAGTTTATCGTAATCAGTAATCTGCCCGACCCTGGCATTGGTTATGATATAATTAACCTTTTTTATCGGTGAGAAGCTGGCATCAATCAGTATTTCACCAATTTCCTTATTGGTGTCTGATTTCCTTTCAGCAGGGACATATCCCTTTCCCATCTTCACGACCATCTCCATCTTCAGTTTGCCTTTTTTACTGAGAGTGGCTATGGGTTTTTGGGGATTGAGTATTTCTACTGATTCACTCTTCTCAATATCACCGGCGGTAACCAGTCCTTCGTCTTCCCTGTTGAGATAAATGACCGCTTCCTCAGTATCAATCAGTTTGAGATTGATTTCCTTTAAATTCAATATAATTTCTGTTACATCTTCCATCACACCGGGAATCGATGAAAATTCGTGAACAACATTATCGAATTTTACCGATACTATTGCCGCCCCTTGAAGTGACGACAGAAGTATTCGCCTTAATGCATTTCCGATAGTTATGCCAAACCCTCTTTCAAGTGGCTCACATTCAAATTTTCCGTAGAAAGCGGAATGACTATCTTCATCCATCACGATACTTTTAGGTTTGATTAATTCCCGCCAATTTCTTGTATTAAGATCGCCCAAAAAAAGTACCTCCACTATAATCTGTTAGATTTCAGTTGAAAGATATCCTTAATCCCTATTTTGAATACAGCTCAACAATAAGCTGCTCCTGAATAGGCATAGTCAAATCTTCCCTGTTAGGTATGGAAGTCAACGTACCACGATATTTATCCTTCTCAAGATTCACCCAACCGGGAACTCCTCGCCTTACTACCGTTTCCATTGCATCCAGAATTTGTTTAACTTTTCTGCTGCCTTCTTTTACTTCGATATAATCCCCCGGTTTCACCTGTATAGAAGGGATATTCGCCTTTTTGCCGTTTACAGCAAAATGATTTTGCCTTACAAGCTGCCTCGCCTGTTTTCTCGATGATGTAAAGCCCATCCGGTAAACCATATTATCCAGTCTGCATTCCAGCAAAAGCAGCAGGTTGGTTCCTGTAATGCCCTTTTGCTGTTCGGCCAGAAAATAATATCTCCGGAACTGCTTCTCCAGTATTCCATATATCCTTTTGACTTTCTGTTTTTCTCTCAACTGAAGTCTGTAATCCGATAATTTTCCACCACGCCTCTGGCCGTGCTGCCCCGGAGCATAAGGTCTTCGTTCAAATGCGCATTTATCACTATAGCAACGATCTCCCTTAAGGAACAGTTTTAAATTTTCTCTTCTGCACAACCTGCATGATGAACCTGTATATTTGGCCAAATCCATGCCTCCTATATTCAATGATCAATGATCAATTCAAATTTTAAACGTTAATAAAAAACCTTATACTCTCCGTCTTTTAGGAGGACGACACCCATTATGAGGTATAGGCGTTACATCCCTTATTATACTAACGGAAAACCCTTCCACCTGAAGCGCCCTTATGGCAGCTTCTCTGCCGACACCGGGACCCTTTACTCTGACTTCCGCTGTTTTTAAACCGTGATCCATGGCTTCCTTTAAGGCGCCCTGGGCCGCCATTTGAGCCGCGTAGGGGGTGCTCTTCTTGGACCCCTTGAATCCATGTCTTCCGGCACTTGAGGCCGCGATAACATTCCCCTCTGTATCGGTTATTGTAATAATAGTATTATTAAAGGTAGAGCATATATTAACAATGCCGGTAGAAACATTCTTTTTTTCCTTTTTGGCTTTTTGTCCTTTTGCGACCCGCTTAGCCATAATTATACCTCATTCTTCCTTATTTTTTACGTTTTCCCATAATAGATCTGCTTGGCCCTTTTCTGGTCCTGGCATTTGTTTTGGTCCTCTGGCCTCTTGACGGCAAACCTCTTCTGTGCCTAAGTCCACGGTACAGACCCAGATCCATCAAACGTTTTATATTCATGGAAACTTCACGTCTGAGATCACCTTCAACCTTGTGTTTTTCATCTATCAGGTTCCTGATGCTGGTTATCTGACCTTCGGTCAGGTCATCCGATTTGGTATCCCAATCAATTCCGGCAGTTGTCAATATTTTCTGTGAAGTGGTCCTGCCTATACCGTATATATACGTTAAGGCAATCTCTATTCTTTTGTTTCTTGGTAAATCAACACCCGCTATTCTTGCCAATCTCTTGCTCCTTGTCTAATGAATAAAAAACGGAAACAGAATACTTGATTCATCTGTGCGCCATTTCAAATCAGCCCTGTCTCTGCTTATGTCTGGGATTTTCACAAATGATGCGAACTATACCCTTCCGCTTAATTATCTTGCATTTATTGCATATCTTTTTAACCGAAGCCCTGACCTTCATAACTTTATTACACTCCTAACTGCCTAAATTTATCTGGTTTTACCCAGCCCTTTCTTCATAAAACCTTCATAATGCCTTGTAAGCATGTGAGATTCTATCTGATTGGCCGTATCCATTGCGACACCAACCATAATCAAAAGGCTGGTACCACCGAAAATTGAGGCTAATCCTCCGGGAATATGAGCTTTATACATAAATATCTGCGGTAGAACACAGATAAAGGATATATAAAGAGCGCCGCTGAAAGTCAGCCTCGTCATTACACGATCAATATATTCGGCGGTATTTTTTCCAGGTCTTATACCAGGTACAAAACCCCCGTGTTTTTTCATATTATCCGCGATATCAACCGGGTTATAATTTACCGCGGTATAGAAATAGCAGAAAAAGATTATAAATATTACATAAATAACATTATAAATAATAGTCCCTGGGTTGAGGGACTCTACTATAAACCTTAGCCAGGGTGTCCCCTCCACATTCATAAAGGTGGCAATTGTAGCCGGAAACATGATGATAGAGGAGGCGAATATAGGTGGTATGACACCGGCGGCATTAATCTTCAGAGGAAGATGGGTGCTCTGGCCACCGTACATTCTTCTGCCTACCACTCTTTTGGCGTATTGAACCGGTATTCGTCTCTGGCCTCTCTCCATGAACACGACAAATCCAATGATGACGATCATCAGTGCGAATATAATCAACAGATAAAACAAACTCATCTCACCTGCTTCCACAAGCGAAAATGTCTGTGCCAGAGAAGGAATGCCCCTTGCTACAATCCCCGCGAATATAATTAACGAGATTCCATTGCCGATTCCACGCTCTGTGATCTGTTCACCCAACCACATCAAAAAAGCTGTTCCCGCGGTGAGTGTTATTACTGTGAGTATCCTGAATGCCCATCCGCCCATGGGCACTACCATAATTCCGCCCGGACTCATCCTTTCAAGCCCTATTGCGATGCCAAAACCCTGAATAATACTGAGAATTATTGTACCATACCGGGTATACTGCGTTATCTTTTTCCTGCCCTGTTCTCCCTCTTTTTTGAGTTTTTCAAGATAGGGTATCACAACAGCCAGGAGTTGCAGGATAATTGAAGCGCTTATGTAGGGCATTATTCCAAGCGCCATAACAGACATATTTTCAAGAGCGCCCCCGGAAAATAAATTATAAAACCCCAGAATTCCCCCCGCCTGCTGATTAAAAAACGAGGACAGGGCTTCTGCGTTTATTCCCGGTGTCGGGATATGACATCCCAGCCTGTAAACCGCCAGCATGCATATTGTAAACAGAATTCTCTTTTTAAGTTCCGGTATTTTCGGTATATTTTGAAAACTGCCTATCAAGGAATATATCTCCAGTTTAATAAATTTATTATCAGATTAATTCGACTTTACCGCCGGCAGCCTCGATTTTCCTCTTGGCTTCTTTACTTGCCCTATGCACTTTTATAACAATAGGGTGGGATATTTCACCATCTCCCAGAAGTTTGATTCCGCTTTTTGAACCCTTGGAAAAACCCATTTTGATAAGGGCTTCCAAGTCCAGAACGCTATCCGGCTCACACCGGTCAAGGTCTCCCACATTTATCAATTCATATTCTTTTCTGAAGAGATTAGTGAAACCTCTTTTGGGAAGCCTTCGCTGAAGCGGCATCTGTCCGCCCTCAAACCCGGGTCTTATACTTGCACCTGCACGGGCCTTCTGTCCTTTGTGGCCCCTGCCCGATGTCTTGCCCCTTCCTGAGCCTGGCCCACGTCCAACACGCTTGCTGTTCCTTTTTGAACCTTTCGCAGGTGAAAGATCATTTAATCTCATCATTTACTCCTGAACATTTAGATATCAACCCTTAACATGAATGAAACCTTATTGATCATTCCTCTGATAGCGGGTGTATTGTTTAAAGTCACTGTTTTATGTAATCTGGTTAACCCAAGTCCTTTTAGAGTCTCCCGGATTTTTTTATCCTTTGCGATGCCGCTCTTTACGAGGGTTACTTTAATTGTATCAGTCATAATTAAGAGCTCTCTTGTTAATTAAATAATTCCTTAAGACTTTTATTTCTGCGTTTAGCGATTTCCTCGGGGCCCCTGAGTGAGCAAAGACCTTTAATTGTGGCCTTAACAAGATTATGAGGGTTATGTGACCCGAGACATTTTGTAAGAATATTCTGAATGCCGGCAGCCTCAAGCACAGCCCTGACAGCGCCCCCGGCTATTACGCCAGTACCCGGCCTCGCGGGTTTGATTAGCACACGTCCTGCGCCCCATTTTCCGATAACTTCATGGGGGACTGTTCCATTGATAATGCTTACGGGTTTCATATTTTTTCTAGCCTTTTCCGAACCCTTCCTGATTGCTTCGGGCACTTCATTGGCCTTTCCAAGTCCACCGCCTACCATTCCCTTGCCGTCACCCACGATAACAATAGCGCTGAAGCTGAACCTTCTTCCGCCTTTTACGACCTTTGCGACACGGTTGATATGAACCACCTTTTCTATCAACTCATCCTGGCTATCTTCTTTGTACAATGCCTGTCTCCTTAGTAGCTGTTTTCCGGTTAAAACCGGCCTTTCATTCGATTAGTTAAAACTCCAGACCATTTTCACGTGCTGCTTCGGCAAGACTTTTTACTCTTCCATGGTACAGAAATCCGTTTCTGTCAAAAACCACTTTTTTAATACCCTTTGCCAGTGCTCTTTCAGCAATGTGTTTTCCTATTATAGATGCGCCTTCCCTGTTGCCGCCCTTGCCTTCAACTGTCGGGCGTATATCACTTGAGACCGATGAAGCTTCTACGATAGTACTAAAAGTTATATCATCGATTATCTGAGCATAGATATTCTTTGCACTCCTGAATACAGTCAATCTGGGCCTTTCAGGAGTCCCTTTTACTTTTTTTCTGACTCTTTTCTTTCTTTTTAGCCTTGCGCTGTTTCTACTGTTGGCTCCCATTATGGCAATCCTGTTCTTTTATTATTTTTTAGTCTTTTGACCCTGTTTTTCCTGCTTTACGTCTAATTACTTCATTGGCATATTTGATGCCTTTTCCTTTGTAAGGCTCAGGTTTTCTGTAACTCCTGATTTTCGCGGCAGTTTTTCCGAGCAATTCTCTGTCAATGCCTGTTAATGTAATTTTCGTCTTATCAATAACCGCTTCTATGCCTTCAGGCAGTTCAAAGATAATCGGATGAGAATACCCCAGTTGTAAAGTGGCAGTCCTGCCGTTCATTTCACCCCTGTAACCGACCCCGACTATTTCAAGAACCTTTTCGAAGCCATTACTTACACCTGTGACCATATTTGCTATCAATGCTCTGAACAGCCCGTGAAGCGAATTTGATTCTTTGGTGTCATCATTAATAGTAACAATGACCTGATCATTCTCGATATTCACATTGACTTTCGGATGTATGGTTCTCTTAATTTCCCCTTTGGGGCCCTTTACTGTTAAGAGATCCTCCTTCAGATCAATTTTAACATCTTTTGGTATTGGGATAGGCTTTTTGCCTATTCTTGACATTTAAAACCTCCATTTAAAAAAAGGGATCAATTCCTGCTCTAACAGCGATTCAATGAGGCAACTTACCAGATTGAACAGATAACCTCACCGCCAATCCCCATCTTTCTGGCCTGCCTGTCTGTCATGACTCCCTGAGATGTGGACAGGATATTTACACCATATCCGTTTAATACCTGAGGAATCCTATCACTCCTGGTATAGACACGGCAGCCTGGTTTACTTACCCTTTTCAATCCTCCAAGAGTAGCCTCCCCTTTGTCATCATGTTTAAAGAAAATTCTGATAACGCCCTGCTTCTGGTCATCAATCAGTTTGAAATTCTTTATAAAACCTTCTGATTTGAGTACTTTAACGATATTTATCTTCTGCCTAGAGCCCGGGACGTCAACCGTATTATATGACGCCATCAATGCGTTTCTTATCCGCGTCAGCATGTCGGCAATCGGATCTGTCATACTCATATGAATTACTCCTTATACTTTTTCAATCATCTTACTGTAATGAAAGCCGTTTAATAAAACCGAAAACTATGAATGGCTACCCTTAATAGAAGGATATTAAAACTACCAGCTTGATTTTATCACTCCGGGTATTTCACCATTCAAGGCCATGCTTCGAAAACATATACGGCATATACCGAACTTTCTTAAAAAGGCCCTGGGTCTTCCGCAAATAGGGCACCTTGTGTATTGACGAGTTGAAAATTTCTGTTTTCTTTTAGCTTTAGCGATAAGGGACTTTTTTGCCAAGTCATCCTCCCTGTTAATTCCTAAAAGGCATTCCTAAAAGTTTCATTAAAAAAAGGCCTTCAATATCATTTTTTGCAGATGTAACAATTGAGATATTAAGACCCTGAACTTTATCCATCTTATCATAATCAATTTCAGGAAAGATTATCTGCTCCTTTATACCAATGGAGCAGTTACCCTTCCCATCAAAAACCTTCTGCGATAAACCGCGAAAATCCCTAACTCGCGGGAGAGCAATATTAAAAAGCTTATCTAAAAAATATTTGCGAATTAGTGAATTTCAAGGCAAAGTT
>CAZJOB010000027.1:12241-14061 GCA_964547435.1 uncultured Desulfatiglans sp.
AAGCTTATCCAAAAAATCATACATCCTGTCACGCCTTAATGTAACCATACAACCGATAGGCATCCCTTCACGAAGTTTAAATCCCGCGATTGATTTTCTTGCTTTGGTGATAACGGCCTTCTGTCCCGCTATCTGGGCCAATTCTTCCGCGCTCTTTTCAAGGACTTTGATATTAAAAATGGCCTCTCCAAGTCCCATATTCAACACTACCTTTTTTAAACGTGGCACCGCCATAAGGCTTTTATATCCAAATTCATTCACCATGGCGGATATCACTTCATTCTCGTATTTTTCCTTCAGTCTGGACAACTGCGTCTCCTGTTTATGTTTCAAATAATATTAGATCAGTTAAATTTCAAATCGCGATAACAAATTATAAATTATTCTCCTAATATTTCTCCGCATTTTTTACATATTCTGGCCTTTGAGTTATCTTCAAGCACTCTTTTCCCCACCCTTGTCGGTTCTGCACACTTGTTGCATATCAGCATCAGGTTGGAAATATGAATATACGCTTCCTTCTCAACAATACCGCCCTGCGGGGCTGACGCGTTGGGTCTTGTGTGCCTTTTAACCATGTTTATCTTTTCAACAATGGCTCTCCCTTTTTCCTTGTCTATCTTAAGCACACTGCCAATTTTGCCCTGTTCTTTTCCCGTAAGGACAATAACTTTATCATTTTTCTTAATTTCCGGCTGTTTTTTAGGCACTTATAACACTCCGCTATATCAGTATCACAGTACTTCCGGCGCCAGAGATATTATCTTCATAAACCTCTTGGCCCTTAACTCTCTGGCCACAGGCCCGAAAATTCGGGTTCCTATTGGCTCATTCTGATTATTAATTAGTACCGCTGAGTTATCATCAAATTTAATATGAGAACCATCCGGACGATGAATTTCTTTTCTGGTCCGAACAATTACCGCCTTCATCACGCTGCCTTTACTTACCTTGGAGTTTGGAATTGCATCTTTGATGCTGACAACGATAATATCTCCAATTCCGGCATATCTCCTCTTTGAACCTCCGAGAACCTTGATGCAAGAGAGGAGTTTGGCGCCTGAATTATCCGCTACCTTTAATCTGGTCTCAACCTGTATCATTTTTCCTGCTCCAATGTCTTGTCATCGGAAGGCTTTTCAGCATTTACTGATGCGGCCTTTTCAATGATTTCGGCAACTTTCCATCTTTTTAATTTACTGATTGGCCTTGATTCAATTATCCTTATCCTGTCACCAGGCTGACATATATTATTTGGATCATGTGCCAAATACTTGGAATGTCTTCTAATATATTTTGAATAAGTTTTATGTTTCTTAAGTGTATCCACAAGCACAACCGCTGTTTTATCCATCTTTGAAGCCAAGACAACACCTGTAAGTTTTATTCTGATTCCACGTTCTTTCATACCTGCCTCATTTGACTTTTTCGGACATCTTTATTTCATTTAAGATCGTCTTTACCCTGGCCAGATCTTTCTTAGTCTTGTTTATCATGGCAGTGTTTCCGAGCTGCCTGGTTGCCTTCTGAAATCTCAGATTAAAAAGCTCCTGCCCCAGAGATAATTCCTTTTCCTTTAATTCTTCATTACTTATTTCACGAAGCTCCGTTACCTTCATCACTGTCTCCTGCTGACGAATTTTGTGGCGAAAGGAAGTTTATGACCTGCAAGTCTGAATGCCTCTTCAGCTATATTTTCACTGACACCTTCCATTTCATAGAGGACGCGACCCGGCTTGATCACCGCGACCCACGCCTCAGTAGCGCCTTTACCTTTACCCATGCGGGTTTCTGCGGGTTTCTTGGTTACAGGTTTGTCC
>CAZJOB010000027.1:14071-18459 GCA_964547435.1 uncultured Desulfatiglans sp.
TATCTTTCCACCGCGTTTTACATGCCTGGTTATGGCAATTCGGGCTGACTCTATCTGTTGCGCAGACATAAATCCGCATTCAATGGCCTGTAATCCAAAGTCTCCAAACTCAAGACTGCTTCCCTTTGTCGCTGTGCCCCTCATTCGGCCTTTCTGTTTTTTTCTATATTTTAATTTTTTTGGACTAAGCATAATATAAATTAATCCTTTTTATCGGGTAATATTTCACCGTTAAATATCGTAACCTTAACGCCAATCACTCCGTAGGTTGTGAAGGCCTCGGCAAATCCGTAATCAATGTCTGCCCTTATGGTATGTAGCGGCACTCTGCCTTTTCGGTACCATTCTCTGCGGGCCATCTCAGCTCCGCCAAGTCTTCCGCTGCATGAAACCTTTATCCCCTGTACCCCAAATCTTAGAGCGGAACTGACAGCCTTTTTCATGGCTCTTCTGAAGGATACCCTTCTTACAAGCTGCAGCGCTATATTCTCAGCAAGCAACATGGCGTCAACCTCAGGTTTTCTGACTTCCTGGATATCTATAAAGAATTCTCTGTCTATAATTTTCTTGAGATCTCTTGTAAGGGTTTGTATTTCCGATCCCTTCCTTCCTATTACCAGACCGGGTCTGGCAGTATGGATCTTGAGTCTGACCTTGTTTACAGCCCTTTCGATTTCAATTTTTGATATACCGGCCTGATTGAGCTTTTTTTTGAGGAATTTTCTTATTAGATAGTCCTCATATATAAAATTGCTGTAGTCTTTACCGGCAAACCATTTTGAATCCCATTCCTTGTTTATACCCAATCTGAAACCGATCGGATTGACTTTTTGTCCCAATATCTTCCTCCGTATCCAGTTAATCAAAAATGTCTAAAGAATCTCTAACTAATACGCTACTTTTCATTAAGAATTATCGTAAGATGACTGGTTCTCTTCAATATTCGTGTAGCCCTTCCATGCGCCCTCGGCATGAATCTCTTTAAAACCGGTCCCTCATCTGCGTAAACTCTCTTTATATACATGTTATCCACATCCGCATCAGAATTCTGCTGAGCGTTTGCTACAGCCGAATTAAGCAACTTAAGGATTATTCTTGATCCTTTCTGGGGTGCAAATGTAAGCATTTTCTGTGCTTCTTCCACCCTTTTGCCTCTAATCTGATCCATAATCAAGCGGACTTTTCGTGGCGATACCCTTACATATTTTGCTACAGCACTGGCTTCCATTACTTCGCCCCTTTTAAGCGGGTTTTCTTATCTCCCGCATGCCCATAAAAGGTCCTTGTCGGTGAAAATTCGCCAAGTTTATGTCCAACCATATCTTCAGTTACAAATATGGGCAGAAATTTTTTACCATTATGAACCGCAAATGTAATACCGACAAACTCTGGCAGAACGGTCGATCTTCTTGACCATGTCTTTATTATATTTCTATTGCCTGCTCCCTGGGCTTGAAGGACCTTTTTTAACAGGTGATCGTCTACAAACGGCCCCTTTTTTAGTGACCTTGGCAAAACATTTCCTCCATTGTTAGTTATTTAAAATAACACCTACGATTAATAATTAATTACTGCTTTCTTTTTTTTACAATCAATTTATCACTGGCTTTTCTTGTTCTCGTTTTATATCCCTTAGTGGGTACACCCCAGGGTGTTACAGGATGTCTTCCTCCTGATGACTTGCCTTCGCCTCCGCCATGAGGATGGTCGACAGGATTCATTGCAACGCCTCTGACGTGAGGTCTTCGACCTTTCCATCTGTTTCTTCCTGCTTTTCCAATGCTGACACCCATATGGGATAAATTGCCTACCTGCCCGATTGTGGCCTTGCAGTCAAGGGAAACCAACCTGACTTCACCGGACGGCAACTTGATCTGGGCATACCTTCCTTCTTTTGCCATGAGTTGAGCATAATTCCCGGCGCTTCTTACGATCTGCCCGCCATGTCCGACATTGAGTTCTATATTATGAATCTGAGTTCCAAGCGGAATATCCTTCAGACAAAGGGCGTTTCCTGGCTTGATCTCAGAACCCACTCCTGATGAAATAATATCCCCTACATTAAGACCGGAGGCTGCAAGAATATATCTTTTCTCTCCATCGACGTAATGAAGCAAAGCTATGTTGGCCGAACGATTAGGATCATATTCTATTGAGGCAACCTTGGCCGGTATCCCGTCTTTGTTTCTTTGAAAATCTATAATCCTGTATCTTCTTTTGTGACCGCCGCCTCTATGTCTCGCTGTCATTCTGCCGTAGGAATTTCTTCCTCCGCTGCTCTTCAGATCCTTGACAAGACTTCTCTCCGGTTTATCTGTTGTAATTTCCTCAAAGTTATTACTCTTATAAAACCTGCGCCCCGGGGAGGTCGGTTTTTGACTTATAATAGCCATCTATTACTAGACTCCTTCAAAAAATTCGATTTTCTCGCCTGGCGCCAATTTGACAATAGCTTTTTTCCAGTCCGGTTTTTTACCTGTATTTCGTCCCACTCTGCGTTTCTTACCCATAACATTAAGGGTATTTACTTCCAGAACCCGGACCTTTAAAAGCGCCTCAACCGCTTTTCGTATTTCAATCTTATTGGCCTTCTTATCAACCTTAAGGACGATCTGATTATAAAGTTCCTTCTGCAGATTTCCTTTTTCAGCGATATGAGGTTCTTTAATTACGTAATTTATATCCATTATGGAGCCAATGCCTCCTCAATCATTTCAACAGCGGGTCTTGCCAGAAAGAGATGTTCGTGCTTAAGAATATCATACACATTAAGCCCCTGGTATCGCATGACCTTTACCCACGGCACATTCTTTGATGACTTTTCAAGGTTTTCATTCTTTTCATTCAGGACAATCAAAGCCTTTTTTACCTCAAAATTACCCATTATCCTTATAAATTCCTTAGTTTTTATATCGGGAAGAGTAAAATCATCAATCACGACAAGACGATCGGATTTAAATTTATCTGTAAGGGCCATAGAAATTGCCGCTTTTTTAACCTTTTTGGAAACCTTTTGACAATAATTCCTGTCTGTAGGTCCAAGAGCGACACCGCCCCCCCTTCGTGTGGGTGAAGCAGCATTTCCCGCCCTGGCCCGGCCTGTGCCCTTTTGCCGGTATAGTTTGCTTCCTGATGCTTTGACATCCGACCGCGTCTTTACCCTGGCGCTGTTTGCCCTTCTTTCATTGAGTTGACTGACAACAACCTGATGCAGTATATCTTTTCTGACATCAACTCCGAAAATCTTTTCGTTCAACTCAATCTGAGATATCTTTTCCGCGTTTATATTATATATGTCAATCACTGTCATTTCCTGTTAATCACTTTTTATTCATGGCTAGATTCTACATATTTCAACTAATGTCTCACTGCTGCCGGGCAAAGAACCCTTAAGAGCAATAACATTTATCTCCGGCCTTACATCAAGCACCCTGAGGTTTTTTATGGTTGTTTTCTGAAAACCCATTCTTCCGGGCAGTTTTCGTCCCTTAAAAACCCTTGATGGTGTTGCGCTGCAACCTATTGATCCCGGAACACGATGTGAACGCGATCCATGGGTGTCTCTTCCGCCTCCAAAACCCCATCTCTTGATTACACCGGCATAACCCCTTCCCTTGCTTTTACCTGAAACAGAAACCCGGTCGCCTATTTGAAAAATATCAGCGGCGATCTCCTGACCAAGATCATATTCACTTGAATTATCGACTCTTATTTCACGCAGGAAATTAAAATACTTGCCGCCGGCAGCATCAAGATGCCCTTTCAAGGGTTTATTAATACGACTCTCTTTTTTTTCCTCAAAACCCACCTGAATGGCTTCATACCCATCCTTCCCGGATGTCTTTTTCTGTGTCACTACACATGGCCCCACGCGAACCAGCGTAACGGGAACACTTCTGCCCTCTTCAATAAAATATTGAGTCATTCCCAATTTTTTTCCAAAAATCCTGTTAACCATACATATCTCTCCGCCTCGGCAAACCTTACAGTTTTATTTCAACGTCAACACCACCGGCCAGATCCAGTTTCATCAGAGCGTCAACCGTCTGTTGAGTGGGTTCGAGTATATCCAAAAGACGTTTGTGCGTTCTGATCTCAAACTGCTCTCTGGATTTTTTGTTCACATGTGGAGACCTCAAAACACAATATTTATTGGTCACAGTAGGCAAGGGTATCGGCCCTGCTATCTTGGCGCCGGTCTCCCTCACAGTATCAACAATCTCCATGGCTGATTGATCCAGAAGTTTATGATCATATGCCTTTAGACGGATTCTTATCTTTTGGTTTGCCAATGCTTTTTCAATCATTTTTTGTTCCTGTAAAAACTTTTGTTTCTTCTATTCGATAATCTCATGGATGACGCCGGCGCCGACAGTACGGCCGCCTTC
>CAZJOB010000028.1:0-11379 GCA_964547435.1 uncultured Desulfatiglans sp.
CAATTTCATACCAAAGTGTATCTTTGATATCAAAACCTTTAATGCCACCTTTTTACCTGCGATCAGATCATGAATAACATGTCCTCCGCCGTATTTGAACTGGCCGGGATACACTGCATTCAAAGGATCATCCTCTGTTGTTGCGGTGGCTCCGATATATATATCGACAGCCGCGAGTCCCGCATAGGCCGGCACGTTGTTCAGCCATGCCTTTGAGGCCTTTGTGGTCGGCTTTGTATGTCCGAAATTAATAAAGGCGCCGGAAGAGCACATGGGGGCGAATGTGCCTGTTGTAACCACATCCACTTCCCTTGCTGCCTTTTCAGGACCTTTTCGTCTGACAATGTCAGTCATCTCATCAGCCCTGACAACTACAGCTTTACCTGACTTTATCCTCTTGTTTATCTCGTCAATTGTCTTTGACACCTTTTTCGCTGGCATTTTCTTTACCTCCGGGCAACTTTAAAACCTGAAATAAGTTTGTCATGATAATTCTTTAATAATTATATGACAAGGAAAAGTTCACGGGATTTCCTATATTTTTGTTTGCTTGACTTTTAATACCCCTTTTTATAAGCATAATCTTTTCAGAAGAAAGATGAATAAGGAAAATGAATAATACAGTACATATAGGCAATATAGAATTAAGACTCAATGCCCCCTTTTTTATCATTGCCGGGCCGTGCGTGATTGAAAATGAGGAAATCACCCTTACTGTGGCATCCTTTTTAAAGGATGTCAGTGAAAAGACCGGGTTGCCTGTCATCTTTAAGACATCCTATGACAAGGCAAACAGGACTTCCGTGGATTCATACAGAGGACCTGGCCTGGACAGGGGGCTTGAAATAATAAGACAGGTCAAAGAGAAAACCGGGCTGCCTGTCCTTTCTGATGTGCATAATAAGGATGAGGTGGATAAAGCTGCCGAAGTGCTTGATGTTATTCAGATTCCGGCGTTTCTTTGCCGCCAGACCGATCTTCTGGTAAAGGCCGGGGAATCAGGCCTGCCAGTTAATATAAAAAAGGGCCAGTTTATTTCTCCTCAGGAACTCGGGCAGGCCGTAAAGAAAGTCACCTCAACGGGGAACAGGAATTTAATCCTTACTGAAAGGGGCACTTTTTTCGGTTACAATAACCTCGTAGTGGATTTCAGATCTGTGCCTGTAATGAAGGAGTATGGATTCCCTGTTGTGTTTGACGCGACCCACAGTGTTCAACTGCCCGGAGGAAGCGGCACATGTTCGGGCGGTCAGAGGCAGTATGTGGAATCGCTTGCCAGGGCCGCTGTCGCGGCCGGCGCCACCGGGGTGTTTCTTGAGATCCATCCTGACCCGGATTCTGCATTGTGCGACGGCCCCAATTCCCTGCCTTTAAAACAGGTCAGGCCTCTTTTAACCATGTTAAAGGATATTCATGACCTGGTTAACCGATAATATCCATATGTCCAATATCTTGCAGGGACTGAACAGATACTCAGTATGATGAAACAGAATTCGACAAAACTGAAGGAAATTGCATCGGGGATAAAATTGCTCATCCTTGATGTTGACGGGGTCATGACAGACGGCAGAATAATACTGGACGATTCAGGCCGTGAGAGCAAATGTTTCGATGTAAAGGATGGCCAGGGCCTCAAACTCCTGATAAACGCTGGAGTTGACGTAGCCATTATTACCGGCAGGGAATCAAAGACTGTGACATACAGGGCGATTGATCTTGGCATTAAGTATATTTATCAGGGGGTCAGGGATAAAAGGGCCGCCTGTGAAAAACTGATAACAGAAAGAGGTTTATCAAAGAAAGAGGTCTGTTGCATGGGTGATGACCTGCCGGATATTGGAATGTTTGAATGCGCGGGTTTGCCTGTCGCTGTTGCGGACGCGACAAAAGAGACCATGGAATCAGCCCTTTATGTGACGAAGAACAGCGGTGGAAGAGGGGCAGTCAGGGAGATATGTGAACTGATACTAAAGTCCAGGAATCTATGGCCTTAAAATAAACATTTGACACTCGGGAATAAATAGGCTTTACATAACAAAAGGGCCACTGGTATAATTATTGCAATGATGAAAAAACTTTCAATAAAATACCTGCCGCTGCTGGGGATCGCAATCCTCATTTTAGTAATCGGGGCTTTTATGCTGAAGACAGGCCATGAAGACCTTCAGGAAAAAGTCTTTACCGATATTGTCCTGAATGAAGGCCTTAAGGATATAAATTTTATAAGAGACAATCCCGATGACGGAACAAAATGGGAACTTGATGCCCGCGAGATAAAGTCCTCAAAGGATGGAGAACTGGTTCAGTTAGATAAATTTAAATTCAGGATGGAGTCTGCTGAAGGATTATTTTTTGAAATGGTGGGGGACAGTGCGGAATACAACAGGAAAGAGGGCCATCTGACGTCAAATGAAGAGGTCAGGGTGACCGGATCTTTTTTTGTCCTTTCAGGGAAAGGCCTTTTTGTCGACCTGGAAAATGGGGTGTTCAGGATATTATCGAATGTTGATACTGTAATTGAAAAGGGATTTTTGGACTTATGAGATATATCATAGCCGGATTGACCAGATATTTAATCCCAGTAATAGTCCTATTACTGCCTGTCTCTGCCTTCTCAGAGAGCTTCAATATTATGGACCTTGGGGATGAGCACATAAAAATCGTATCGAAATCATATGAATGGCATACAAAAAAATATACCATCACTTATTCGGAAGATGTGGAAGCGATAACGAATGATATAAAAATCAATTGCAGGGAACTTGTGCTCTTTTACAGTATGGAATCAACAGGGAATAGCGCTGAAAAATCCCGGCCCCGCTTTGACAGGATTGAAGCAACCGGAAATGTAACGGTCTCTCAGGCTGATGGCGGCACTGCCACTGCCGAAAATATGGTTTATTATCTGGAGAAAAAACAGGTGATTCTGGCAGGCAACCCTTTTTATAAAGCAGCGCTTGGTGACAGAATTGTCGAGGGTGATTGTAATGTAATGACTCTTGATCTCATAGAAGGCACCCTCTCATGTAAGGGCTCCGAAGACAAACAAGCCAGGGCTGAGCTGTTTCCGCCCGAAAAAGAAAAAGAGCAGTAAAGTTGGCAGAAACAGCGGACAGGCTTGAAGCAAGAAAACTGGTTAAGACCTACAGGGGCAGAAGAGTTGTTGATGAAATAGAAATCTCTATCAGCAGAAACAGCATCGTAGGTCTTCTGGGGCCCAACGGCGCGGGCAAGACGACGACCTTTTACATGATGGTCGGTCTGTCATCTCCCGACGAAGGAAGGGTTTTTCTTGATAATCAGGATATCACCGATGATCCTATGTATCTCAGATCAAGAAAGGGGATAAGCTATCTGCCTCAGGAGCCCTCAATTTTTCGCAAGCTTACTGTTGAGGAAAACCTGCTGATTATACTGGAAAGAAACAATTCGGCGCCTTCTGACACAAGGCGGAAAATCGAGGAATATTTGTCCGAACTGGATATAGCCCATCTGGCCGGACAAAAGGCCTCAACTCTTTCAGGCGGTGAAAGAAGAAGGCTGGAGATTACCAGGGCCCTGATTAACGAACCAAGATTCATGCTGCTGGATGAACCGTTCGTGGGGATTGACCCCCTTGTGCTTAATGATATAAAGCAGATCATAAGGCGGTTAAAAGAAAGAGGAATAGGGATTATAATATCGGATCATAATGTCAGGGAAACACTTGATGTATGCGATTCGGCGTATATAATTGATCAGGGCAGAATACGCGTTCACGGGTCGCCGGGTGAGATAATCAACAGTAAGATCGCACGGGAGATCTATCTTGGTGATAATTTTAATATGTAACGAGAGTATTAAGAGGAAATAAATCTGATTCTATGGCCTTGCAGCTTAAACAATCTCTGAGCCTTTCTCAACAGCTTATAATGACGCCTCAGCTACAGCAGGCGATCAAGCTATTGCAGCTTTCCAGGCTTGAACTCCTTGAAACCATCAACCAGGAGATGGAAACAAATCCGCTGCTGGAGGAACAGATCTCGGAAGAAACAGAAGGCGAAATTGAGATCAGCGAGGAGGCGGTTATTGTTGAGGATCAATCCACAAAGGAAGTAACAGTGGAGGAGAAGGTCCATGGTGATCTCGACTGGGAGTCATATCTTTCGGAGTATAACACTGGCTGGGCGGAAACCCCCTATCAGGGCAAAGAGGCGCCGGCCTTTGAAAACATGAATGCCAATAAGACGAATCTTCATTCCCACCTGATGTGGCAGCTCAGTTTAAGCAGCATAACGGATATGCAAAGGGAAATCGGTGTCCAGATCATCGGAAACATAGATGATGACGGTTATCTGAAGATCTCCGTTGAAGAACTTATGGCGTCTGCCGGGTTTACTGAGGAAGATATTTTAAAGACAATCTCAATTATTCAATCCTTTGATCCTGTAGGCGTATGCGCCAGGGATACCAGGGAATGCCTTCTAATTCAGGTCAGATTCCAGAACCTTGAAGGGTCGATTGTTGAAAAAATATTGATGGATCATATGGATAACCTGGAAAATAAGAGATATGAAAAGATATCGAAAAGTCTTTCCATATCTATTCAGGATGTGCTTTCCGCCATATCCATAATTATGAATCTGGAACCCAAACCCGGCAGGTTGTATAATGAGGAAGATACAATCTATATCTCTCCTGATATATATGTTTTCAAAGTTGGTGATGACTATGAAATAGTGCTGAATGAAGACGGAATGCCAAAACTGAAAATCAACAATTATTATAAGGAGATATTAAACAGCACAGACTCGCTTGGAAAAGACACCAGGGAATATATTCAGGACAAACTCAAGTCGGCGGCCTGGCTGATCAAGAGCATTCATCAACGGCAGAGGACAATCTATAAAGTGACTGAAAGCATTGTTCAGTTTCAAAGGAAGTTTTTCGATAAAGGGGTTACTCATCTGAAACCCCTGGTATTAAGGGATGTGGCCGAACAGATACAGATGCACGAATCCACTATCAGCCGTGTAACCACAAATAAATATGTGCATACGCCTCAGGGTGTATTTGAGCTTAAATATTTCTTTAACAGCGCTATAAACAGCATGGAAGGAGATTCAATAGCATCTGAAAGTGTAAAGGAGTATATTAAGACTATAATTAAATCAGAGGACAAAAATCAGCCTTACAGTGATCAGGAAGTTGCGGATATGCTGAAAAAGTATAATATAGATGTTGCGCGTCGTACAGTAGCAAAATATCGTGAAACTCTGGGAATCTTGCCATCGCGAAAGAGGCGTGACCCATATTGATGGAATATTTGTAACAGCCGCGGCGGTCATTTAAAAGGCTCATTATTTTAAGTTTAACGTTTTTTAATAGGAGGTTTATATTATGGATATTACTGTAACTTTCAGACATGTGGACTCCACCGAAAGTCTAAGGGCCTATGCTGAAGAAAAGATTTCAAAGCTGGATAAATATTTTGATTACCCTGTTGACGCCCATATTGTTCTGGCGGTTGAAAAATTCAGAAGGATGGCGGATGTCACATTAAACGTTAACGGTACAGTAATTAAAGCGGTTGAAGAAACAGAGGATATGTATTCCGCGATTGATCAGGTAATTGACAAACTGGAAAAACAGGTTAAAAGGTTCAGAGAAAAGATTAAAAACAGGAGGCCCGAAGTAAGAAAATCAGAGGGATCTGTTCCCGGTGGAGGTGTCGATGAAAATAGTGAGGCAGTGCTGGAAGAACCAGGAATAGAGGTGGAAAAGCTGGTTGCAAAACCAATGGACTCGGAGGAGGCTGCCATGCAGCTTAGCATGTCTCAGCAGGATTTTCTCGTTTTCAGAAATCCCCGCTCAAATGAAATCAATGTTATTTATAAACGAAAGGATGGTCATTTAGGCCTGATTGAGCCATCAAACTAGAGACTATATTAACAATGAAACTATCAGATATATTTAGTGAAAAAAACATAATCGTCACACTTAATGCCGATAACAAGAAAAAGGTGATTGAGGAATTAGCCGGGGTTATAGCAGGTTCCAACCCTTCGCTGGACAGAGATGCCCTTATAAATGTACTCCTGGAGAGAGAGAGGCTTGGCAGCACGGGGATTGGTGATGGTGTGGCAATACCGCACGGAAAATTCTCAGGGATAGTAGACCCTATTATTTCCTTTGGCAGGAGCCCAAAGGGAGTTGATTTTGAGTCAATGGACGGACAGCCGGTCTTTCTTTTTTTTCTGCTTGTGGCGCCGGAAAATTCGGCCAGTGTGCATCTTAAGGCCCTCGCTAAGATAGCAAAGATATTAAAGAATAATTCTCTGAGGAAAAAACTGATGGAGGCCCGGACGACTGAGGAGATATATCAATTAATAATTCAGGATGATGACCTCTGATAATAAGGATTAATTTCATAGCATTTATTTTTCCTAATAAAGGCGGGATATTAAAATGATAGGCCTATTAATTGTTACACATTGTGATCTTGGCAAGGAATTTCTGAATGCCGCTGAGTTTATTGTCGGGAAAATGGATAACGCGGATGTAGTATCCATAAACCAGACCTCGGATTCTGAAAAAATTTTGAAGTCCATAGAAAAGAAGATAAAAGCCCTGAACAAAGGAAAGGGAGTAATTATTCTGACAGACATGTTTGGAGGCACTCCTTCAAATCTAAGTCTGTCCTTTCTTAAGGAGGATATGGTAGAAGTCATTACAGGCGTAAATTTGCCGATGGTTATCTCAATCGCCCATAACCGAAATGATACGAACCTGGCCGACCTCGCCGAAAAGGCGCGGGAAGCAGGCAAAATGAGCATATCTCTTGCGGGGCATCTTATAAAATAGTGAGAAGATTCAGGGTTCATCTCACCTTAAAAGTGAGACGGCTTTATGAAATATGAAATAATCAAGATATCTGACGACCTGGCGCTATATATTGATCAGATAATTGAAATTGAAAAGGCATCTTTTCCATCTCCCTGGAGTCCCGGCGCTTTTGAAGCGGAAATAAAAAATAAAGTATCAAACCTGTGGGCTGTTATTACAGATAAAAACCTTGCGGGATATATATGCTTCTGGATGTTTGATACTGAAATTCATATTCTCAATTTGGCCGTTCATCCCAAAAAACGGGGCCACGGTCTTGGAGAGATGCTTCTTGAAAGCACAATTAAGAAAGGAATCGCGGAAGGAGCAGGTTTTGTCTGGCTTGAGGTCAGGCCTTCAAATCTGTCAGCAATGGCGCTTTATACAAAACTGGGTTTTAATGAGGCAGGACGAAGAGCCCGCTATTATAGTGAGACCAATGAAGACGCTATTATAATGTCGCTGGATCTGACTGAAAAAATGAAAGAAAACACTACAGTTCAAAATAAATCAAAAGGAGGAAAGAAATGACGATAAAAGTAGGGATAAATGGATTTGGACGCATAGGAAGAATGATATTCAGGGCGGGGATGTCAAATAAAGACATTGAATTTGTGGCAATTAATGACCTTACGGACACCTCAACTCTGGCGCACCTTTTAAAATATGACTCTTCCCAGGGAACAATTGACGCGGAGGTTTCCAGCACTGACAGCAGCCTGATAGTTGACGGTAAGGAGGTAAGGATATTTACGGAAAAAGATCCTGCAAAAATACCCTGGAAGGATACGGGCGCCGAATACATTATGGAATGCACCGGCCTGTTCACGGAGAGGGCAAAGGCTGCCGCTCATCTGGAAGCCGGCGCAAGCAAGGTTATCATTTCAGCGCCTGCCAAAGGTCCTGACATTACCATGGTGATGGGGGTTAATAACAATGAATATGATCCTCAGAAACATAATATAATATCAAACGCTTCATGCACAACAAACTGCCTTGCCCCCATCTGCAAGGTGCTGCTTGACAATTTCGGCATTGAAAAGGGCCTGATGACTACAACCCATTCCTATACCGGAGACCAGCGTCTCCTTGATTATCCCCACAAGGATCTCAGGAGGGCCAGGGCTGCGGCGCTTTCCATGGTTCCCACAACAACAGGGGCCGCAAAGGCTGTTGCGCTTGTGTTGCCTCAGCTTGAGGGCAAGCTTAATGGAATGGCGATTCGCGTTCCCACACCCAACGTGTCTGTTGTCGACCTGGTCGCTCAACTCACCAAACCTGCTACTGCCGATCAGATAAACAAGGCCATGAAGGAGGCTGCTGAAGGATACCTTAAGGGTGTGCTAGCCTATTGCGACAAGCCGCTTGTGTCAATTGACTTTAACGGCACAAAGGTCTCTTCAACACTGGACGCCCTCTCGACAATGGTAATCGGCGATATGGTCAAGGTGCTGTCATGGTATGACAATGAATTCGGTTACGCCAATCGTATGGTGGATATGGCAATATATATGGCGGGGCGGTAATACCCTGAAGCGGCCAATATCTTTTTGGGTGCTTATGGTGGATTTGAAGGTATAGAGTTTGTTGAATCCGGTTTAAGGTGTAAGGTTTAAGGTGCACGGAATGCTTAAACCTTTTCCCCGTACCATAAGCCGTATACCGTTTGTTATAAACACATATTGCCTTTGATAACGAAAAATTACATATGCCAACAATGGTAGAAACGGAGTGTCCTTATGCCTGAAAGAACAATAATGATCGCGGGAAACTGGAAGATGAACCTTGGGCCTGACGAATCGCGCAGTCTTGTCAGGGCCATCGCGGAGGGTATAGAGAATATCAGCGGAATCGATATTCTGGTTGCGCCTCCTTTCATAAATATTCCGGCTGTCAGGGAAGCAATAGGGGATGCAGACATTATTCTGTCTGCACAGAATATGCACTGGGAAAAAAGCGGGGCCTTTACAGGTGAGATATCGGCCGAAATGCTTAAAAAAGCTGAATGCTCTCATGTTATTCTGGGTCATTCCGAGCGAAGGACGCTCTTTGACGAGACCAGCGAGATGGTAGATCGAAAGGCAGAGGCTGCAATAGAAGCGGGGTTGATTCCCATAGTGTGCATCGGAGAGACAATTCAGGAAAGGGAAGCGGGAAAGACTTTTGATGTTATTAAGGATCAGCTCAGCGGATCACTGAATAATTTTAAGGTCAAAGGAAAAATTACCCATACGGCTATCCTTGCATATGAGCCGGTATGGGCGATCGGAACAGGGCTTACCGCCACACCGGAACAGGCTCAGGAGGTTCACCGGTTTATCAGAAACTGGTTAAAGGATGAATTCAGTCAGGAAAGCGCGGACCGGATAAGGCTCCTTTACGGAGGCAGCGTTAAACCGGACAATGCTTCGGATCTGATGACTATGCCGGATATTGACGGGGCCCTTGTCGGAGGGGCAAGCCTGAAAGCGGATTCATTTCTTGGAATCATTAATTTTAAAGGCTAATTTTTCTATTGCCTTTTTGATATTTTATTATTATATTCCCTGATTCTGTCTATAAATGTTAACAATTAAGGATGAGTTATCATGCAGTATTTAATTATCGCTTTACATGTGGTTGTATGCCTCGCTCTTATATTTATAGTCCTTCTTCAGAAGGGTAAGGGAGCGGATATGGGTGCGGCCTTCGGAGGATCAAGCCAGACGGTCTTTGGCAGCGCCGGGGCTTCATCTTTTCTCACAAAGATAACCACTGCAGCGGCTATCATATTTATGTTTACATCTCTTACCCTTGCCTTTATGTACACCAAGGGAAGGAGCACTTCCATAATGGAAGGGGTGCAGACAACCGGGCCTGTTGCCGAGGAAAGCGCGGTCCCGGCATCTTCAGCAGACGCGGAACAGCAACCGGCGGAAGAATAATTCTGTGCCGAAGTGGTGGAACCTGGTAGACACGCTATCTTGAGGGGGTAGTGGGCCACGCCCGTGCGGGTTCAAGTCCCGCCTTCGGCACCATAGATACAATAAGGCTGTAATCTTAAAGGGTTACAGCCTTTTTATTTGAAAAAACAGGTGTTAATTCGAGGTCGCACTTGTGTACAAAATTGTCGCAGATATTTGAAAGGTTTTTCAGGGCAGTGTTTCATCTCGCCTGGTATGAATATTTTGCCCTTCCGATTATCCTGAGACAATACTCCAAAAGGAGCATTTTATATTAATCTGGTATGATATATCATCAATGATATTTTCAAAACCCGCGATATCGGAGGGTGATGAAAATGTATTTCGATTTATGCCGCCACCGATACCTGCGGAAGATCATACAAGGAATGTCTATGAAATACTTCCGGAAACAATAAATGAGGATAAAGACAAAATTTTTATCAGAAATCTTAGCTGAAAAGGAGGCAATCATATGAATAATAAATCAATTTTTATGAATTTGTTGTGCCGGAATGGTTTGGGGAGAAGGCTGATCTTTGTGTTACTGTTTACTGTGTTTCCATCTGTCGCTGTTTTCGGAGGAGACATAACTGTGAAAACCTCCAGTTGTTCATCTCTTTCAAACCTGTCAACTCCGGATTTTGTGGTTGAAAAGGCAGAGATTGTTCCGGCCGGGCCGGCTCCTGCAGCAGACGGCAGCAGTGTTATTGATAAAAACGGTGAACCGCTTCCTGAGCATTGTCTGGTTCAGGGGATGCTTAATCCGCGAATTGGCGCGAACGGACGTAAGTTCGGCCTGGGTTTTGATCTGCGCATGCCAACGAAGTGGAGCGGCAGATTTGCTTTTCATGGCGGGGGCGGAATGGACGGCAGGCTGGCACCTGCCTTGGGTGACATTTTTGGTTCAGTAAGACCTTCAGCTCTAGCCCGTGGTTTTGCTGTTGTTTCTACTGATGGAGGGCATCGTGGAGATTGGCTTGATGCCTCCTTTGGATTAGATCAGCAGGCACGCATCGATTATGCCTACAATGCGCTTGACAAAGTAACAATAAAGGCCAAGGAACTGATTGAATATTATTACGGTGCTGCGCCAAAGTACTCTTATTTATTGGGCTGCTCTAATGGCGGGCGTCAGGGGTTAATGGCATCTCAGCGATTGCCACTCCATTTTGATGGCATTGTTGCGGGTGATCCGTCCATAAAATTCTCAAGGATAGCGTTCGATGAAATGTGGAACCTCCAGGTGGTGGCGCGCATTGCACCGAAGGATGAAAATGGCAGACCTGTCATTTCCAATGCCTTTTCGGACGGAGATTTGCACCTGGTGGCCAATGGCGTTCTTGAACACTGCGACGCACTGGACGGTCTTGCTGACGGCATTATCAACGACTGGCAAGACTGCGATTTTGATCCCGGGGTGCTAACCTGCAAAGCTGAGAAGACAGACAGTTGCCTGTCAACGGCACAGGTGAAGGTATTGCGTGACATATACGCCGGACCGCGCACGAGTGAGGGGGAATCTCTTTACGGTGCTTTTAACTATGACACTGGCATTGCCAATCCAATTTGG
>CAZJOB010000028.1:11389-18421 GCA_964547435.1 uncultured Desulfatiglans sp.
GCGACCGTACCGACCATCTTACGCCCATTGAAATCCGGCGCCGGAGAATGGGATGCTGCCGACGCAGGACTTGGTTTAAGCAATATGCGTTATTATCAACTGACACCCCCTGATCCTGATTTAGATCCCCTGACCTTTGATTTTGATCACGATGTAAAACGCACTCGAAATACCGCAGTGATAAGTGATGCGGACTCCACTTTTCTGGAGACTTTCGCCCGGCATGGAAAGATGATAGTCTACAACGGTCTTTCAGATCAGGGGATGGCCTCCAGTGTGCTTGCAGATTGGTACGATCAGGTAGTCAGTGACAATGGCGAGTCTATTCGTGAATCTGTGCGACTGTTTCTTATACCTGGCATGTGCCATTGCGATGGTGGTCGGGCAACAGACCATTTTGACATGCTTGAAGCAATCATGGCATGGGTGGAAGAAGGACATGCGCCGGATCGAATCAAGGCAACCGGTATTTCGTTCCCGGGCGTTACAAGACCGATTTGTCCATACCCTCTGGTGGCGCGTTATAAGGGTGGTGATGTGAATAACGAGGAAAGTTTTGCTTGTACCGAGTAGGGGGTGATGATATACAGTTGCTTTGAATAATTTTTTTTCAGATCCGCATATAGTTTTTACAGCTTGATCAATGGAGCTTAATAAATGTTTTGCCATAACCTTTTTTGCTGGCAAAATACATTTTAATAATACCACAATTATTCAGGAGGAGTATCCATGCGAACAAGAATTTTGATTATTGCCTTAATTTTTATTTTGCTTCCCTTT
Organism: uncultured Desulfatiglans sp.; assembly: GCA_964547435.1. Classification (GTDB taxonomy): domain Bacteria; phylum Desulfobacterota; class DSM-4660; order Desulfatiglandales; family HGW-15; genus CAZJOB01. Next base: position 12,170 of record CAZJOB010000028.1, read on the forward strand.
GCTGCTGTGGCTCAAATGAACAGCAATACATGCGACCGAACCTGTCTTGAGGGTTATATTGACAAATATATGGATGCAATGCTTGACAATAATCCAAGCCTTGATCTATTTTCAAGGGACTGCAAGTTTACCGAAAACGGTGTAAGACTCCCTCTCGGGAACGAAGGGCTGTGGGTTAACATGTCAGCAAAGGGAGACTACAAATTCTATGTCCCTGATGTGGAAACACAGCAGGTAGCATTTTTAGGGACAGCCCGTGAAGGGGGCGGAAATGGGCAGGGAGAAGGTCAATTGGCTGCTATTGCAATCCGTTTGAAAATAGTGAATGGTTTAATTACAGAAGCTGAACAGCTTGTCAACCGTCCTGACAGCGATACCATGGGACTTACCGGGAAATTGTCTGCAGGGGAAAGTGTTGAGAAACTGGGCGAACCCCATAAAATTTTCAAAGAAGCAATACCAAAATCAGAACGCGCCTCACGGGAAGAACTTATAAAAACCGCAAATTATTACTTTATGGGATTGCAGAAGAATGATCACGGCAAAGGCTACTATCCCTTTACTGACGACTGTCACCGTGTTGAAAACGGCATGCCGGCAACTAATATTCCTGTTCCTGAAGGTCAAATAATGCCCGATCCAAAGACTGCCACCATGTATTCATCTCACTGGGGATGTAAAGAGCAGTTTGAGTCAGGGACTATGGGTTTTATATCTCGAGTCCGGGATCGTCGTTTTGTAGCAGTGGATCAGGAACGCGGGATCGTATTTGCCTTTGGTTTTTTTGATCATGATACCATTAACTGGACCTGGCAATTAGCCGAATTATTTAAAATAGAAAAAGGCAATATCAGAAGAATCGAGGCTATATTTCACAGGTGCCCGTATGGAATGAATTCGGGTTGGAGCACCTATGAACAGGGCATGTCTGATCAGATACAGAGTATACGATAATTATTCACAACAGGAGGCTATTGAAATGAAAATGAAAAAATTTGGTATAACACTGGCAATTATTCTTTTATTCTCTACTACTTCTTTTGCCTATACATCCGGGACCTGTGACCGTGAGTGCCTCTTAAACCTCATGAAAGACTACCTTTCAGCCCTGGTTGCCCATGATACCTCTGCCGTTCCTTTTCACAAATATGTCAAGTTTACAGAAAATACTGCTGAAATACCTGTAGGATACGGCTTATGGGAAACTGCTTCCGGAGGACCGTCAGAGTTTCAGGTATATGCTGCAGATCCGGTAAATCAGCAGGTGGTCGGCCTTGTTATGATGAAGGAAAACAATAATGAGGATATTCTTCTGGGAGTTCGGCTTGCCCTTAAACGCGGAAAAATCGCTGAAGCAGAACACCATGTGGTGCCACGAAATGAAATACATTTAGAGAACCTGATAAAACCCCGGCCGGGGCTTGTAGAAGATATAGCGCCTGAAGACAGGACACCAAGGGAACAGATGCTTGATATAGGGCTTTCCTACTATGACTCCCTTGTAGGTGAAGACGGAACAATTGCACCATTTGCCCTGGAATGTCAACGTCGCGAGAATGGCGGCATCTCAGTTGGCGGAAAGAAAGAAGATTTTGAAGCCCCGGAGGTAGAGAGAGACTTCGCTCCACCCGAGTCAGTAGATCCGGAAATGATGAAGCTGGCCAAAGCCCTTTCTGCTGTGCCAAATACATGTGAAGGGCAGATCACCGCCGGAGTATGGGCATACATTGCAGAAATCAGAAATCGCCGTCTGCTCGTAATAGATGAACAGAAGGGCCTGGCCGTTGGATTTTCCAATCTTTATCATGACAGCAAGCTTAAAACCATGAAGCTTAATGTTGAATCAGGAGAGATGAGTGTTCCGGCTTTTCAGGGTAACTTTAATATGCCGGCCATTCACTTTTTCAAAATCAAAAAAGGAAAAATTTATGACATCGAGGCAACAGGACTTGTGCTGCCCTATGGCACAAAGACAGGGTGGGAGTAGAGACTATTTAACCAAAGGAGACACCAAATGAAAAAACATATTGGAATTTTATCAGGCTTTATTGTTGCAGTTACCTTGATACTTGGTGCATGCGCTCCTGCTGAAAAAGAAGCAGGCAGCTATGCAGAAGACCGTGCACAGATTGAAGATCTCCAGGCACGTTATCTTTTTGCCCTGGATTTTTTCGATCTGGACACCTATGTATCTACATTCACCGAAGACGGTGTTCTGGATATCATCGAATATAAGGTGAAGGGACGTGATGCAATCCGAAAGGCGATTGAAGATTCCAGATCTGTATTTGATCAGGCTTCAGGAGATGGTCCCAAGGGCCCGTATCGACCGACAGGGCGACATAACATCACCAATATTGTAATAAAAGTGGATGGTAACAAGGCTGTGGGAAGATCATACTGGTTCCATTATTCCAATAACAATCCCGAAAGAAAGGCAGTATTCGATGGATACGGACATTATGAGGATGAAATGGTCAAGGTGAACGGTCAGTGGTTGTTCAGTAAACGCATTATCTATAACGAAGGCGTTGAGAAATGGATTGGACCGTCGCAAAATCCGGCATGGTAAAAGATATTTAGTTTTTATTTGTGATGGTCTGATAAAAGGCACATACCGGGCAGACACTCAGGTCTGCCCCTACAAATGATAATGTGGCTTTATGTTATTAATAAGTCATGGTGTGCTCGTAATCAAATTGTTTTATACCGGAAACACCATGCCATGAGTAATAAAGTTACTTTTGACTTCCTTGGGAGTGCAGATCACAGGAGGCATTCCGTCGTTATCTCATTTTCCATGTTACTTATTACCTGCATATCATCCATGCCTAGAAAGTGTAAATATCAACAATGCCCCCTTTTCTAACCATTTTAGAAAACTTCCTGTTCAGCCTGTCCTTCAAGCTCAAACACATTAATGGTTCTTTTACGGAAACCGAACCATGCTGCAGCTATACCGGAAAAGGTAAACCCGGCTAGAATAAAAAAAAGTATCCTCGGTGATGAATCCATTATTCGAGGGGTGACCGTGGCCAGTCCGGCGGCGAGAAGCCGTGCAGTAGAAATTATGGCTCCCTGAGCAGTTGTACGCAACAATGTCGGAAAAGACTCCTGGGTCCAGACTTTCATAATCGACTCAAAAGCGAAAGCTATTCCAAAAAAACCGAATATGCCGCCGATAATAAGAACATTTGTTGCTATACCAAAAACAGCAGGAAGCAGGTACATCATCAGCAGTGCAGCGGCACCAATTTGAAAATATTTAAACCGCCGGGGAGTATCTGCTATTCTCATAAACCAGTAACTCCAGAGACATCCGAGTGAAAGGTTTATAAAGGTAACAGTGGAAGCAAATCGGACACTTTTCCCTATTACATTAACCCACAGGTATGTAAAAAACTGACTGAAAGTATTAGCCCCCAGGTTGGTGAGAGAATAGAAGAGGAGCAGGGAGATAAATGGCACCAGGTATGGCGCTTTCAGGAGATCCTGTAATGCTGCCCGTTTTGTATGGATTGTATCCTCACCAGCAAGCCTCCCTGCACGGGCAGTCTTCCATTTGCCTGACTCCGGTATTCCGACGCGTAGAATCATTGTAATAAGCGCGAGCAATCCAACCTGACCATACATTATCTGACCACCCGGGCGTCCGTAGTCACCTACAACAGCCGAACAACCCAGTGCGGCCAGGACTCCCAGTGCCCACATAATCTGACTGAATCCAAGAAGTTTTCCGCGGTTTTTTTCAGTAGCAACCTCAGCAATGGCAGCTAATGAAACCGGCAAATCAGCGCCTGTTCCCAGCCCGACAAGAATGGTTCCGATGAATAATCCATTGAAAGAAGTCATTATTGTCAACATGGCCGCACCAATGACTATCATAGCCATTGTAATTATAAAAACCGAACGACGACCATATTTGTCCCCGAGCCTGCCTCCTAAAAGTGCGCCTACGGCAATGCACAAGGTTAAAGCTCCGGACAGGATACCTATCTGATCAGCGGTTAATCCTATAGAGTGCTGATAGATAACCAGTGCGATACCCGAACTGACCATAGCGCAGGCATCGATATAGGAGGCCATTCCACAGACAATGGCTGTCCACCATGGGTTTACTGTACGTTCATCAGAGGAAACAGCGGTCATATTTTTACATCCTTTTTTGTTGCTGGTTGTTTTTGTCGGACAGGGTCAAAACCTGCACAAAGCTCTCCCTAATCAAACGGCTGTGGAGGTTGAGGTTCCGGGAAATAGACCGCGTCCGGGGTGTAGGGTTTATGGAACGTCGTGGGTTTATCCGGCTTGTTGGCCGGGTGGGCGGCGATACTGCCCACGGAGGGCGCTTCCACCCAGCCCTGGCGGTAGGGGGACATGAAAATCTGGCGGTACAAAAAAGTAAAAATCTTCCACCGGCCGTCCTCTTTGACGTAGGCCATATCGTATTTGCCGGAGCAGATAAACGGGATGGGGCCACCCATGGGAAGCGTGCAGAAACCGTGGGAGTGCCAGACGCCTCTGGCCGTGGTGCCGTTTTTATCTATCTCAATGACCGGGTTGCAGGTCATGTGAACGGCCATGAATCCCGGCGAAAAATGGGTGTCCCTGGCGAAGACGGTGTTCCAGAAGCGGGTGATGCTCTCAATGCCCACGTAGACGCCGCTGTCCTCGATCTCCATGGTAACGCCCGGCGTGTGCTGCGCGAAGAGGGATGCTACCTCCGACCGCATGCCTACCTGGTAGTAGTGGGAGTACAGGGACTGCACCTTTTGAATTTCGAGTTCATCCATGGCACGCCGGGCGGGTTCGACCTGTTGTTTCAGTGCTTCGACTTCCACTGCCAGTTGTTCCAGGGTTGCTGCCATAATACACCTCCTGAATAAAGGTTCAAAGTTGATAAGAAAAATTTTTTTTGGGGGCTGAATTATATTGATTTTCCTGATGCAGGTCAATAATTTTAGTTCGCTATTAAAAACCTTGATGCAGGATGTTGTGGATGTTGCACCTGACCGGAAAACCGCGAATGCAAGATTCCGCTGCATGATGATGGCCGGAACACACTATGAAAAGGATCCACGGCCGGCTTTAGCCGGAACATCAAGCCAGTGGTGGGAAGGTGCGCTCTATGAAAACTTCTATATTAAGATCGACGGAGTCTGGAGAATTAAAGTACTCAATTACCGCCCGGTATGACACGCTACAAATGAAACCGGATGGGCCTATACTCCACCGTATTTTGTTCAAAACCAGACAACAACATACCCGGATGATCCATATGGTCCTGATGAATTGACGGAAATTAAGCCTTTGCTATGGCCTGAGCATGAGGTGTTGCCATTTCATTGTGAACACCCTGTAACAGGAAAGCCGATAGTAACTCCTGAACCCGGTTTAAAACCTGAATGAGTTGTATAAAAAGGCGGGTAGATTGGGACGATACGGATTATCCTGGCCAGACACTGGTTATCTATAACGTCCCATCCCCTGCTTCCTTCTAGAGCGGTTGAGCATCCAGTGGATAGAAAGCCATTGACAGCTTGGAGATAAGTGCTGCAGCCGGTGTATTGGCTACATTGCCATCATCCCCAATTGCGAAGAATTTGCCGGTCGTTTTCATCTGATTCCAGTTATAAAAGAAAACCGTGGAAACCGGCAGGCCGAACTCACGCCAGCTGAATATATACTGGTTGTCATCAAACTTGTATATTGTGCACATCTCCACGTCGGCCTGACCCTTTAATGGTCCTACCACGCAATGCCAGGCATAACGTTCATGGGTCATGTAAACATGTTCGAAACACTGGTTAGTATTATACTTATAGATGGCACGCAGGCCGTGAAGATCACGTGTCGGCGCAGGTTTCTTTCCAAATGGAGGATCGGATGGATTTCCGAGAACACCTGCCTCGTAATTGTGGACTGCTCTGGGTTCGCGCCCCACATCACCTTCGCGTATGATGGTCTGGACTCCCACCGCATGCCGGGTTTTAGTATTTACGATGAATGTCTGAGACCGGCGTGGAGTATCGGCAAAAGTCATATCAATGAAATATGTATTCGTCTCCACTTCTACGACTTCACACCATTCCGTACCACTCTCATCACCGTTTTTCCACTCAACTTTATTTTTCTCGATAAAATTCAGGTCAAACGCTGTACCTGAATCCAGTGTAATCTTTATCTGCTTTTTTACAAGCGCATCGGTTTGAGGGTTGCGGTATTTGGCCATTTCGGAAGCATAGTCCTCATACT
>CAZJOB010000029.1:0-18047 GCA_964547435.1 uncultured Desulfatiglans sp.
GTGTCAATGGTTGATGTGGCCAGGAGACTGGACATCACACCTTCAGCAGTGAGTTATTCGGTTCAACGTGGGGAAAAGACGGCAAAGGAAGAGGATTGCCAATTGAAATTAATGATTATTTAAATATTAAGGTCGTGCCCCTTTACTCCTATAAACCCCTCGAAACATATCTCCATCTAACTTGAGTCAAACCCGTAGCTTGACATCTATAATGGTCCCCATTATACTACGGGCTATGATAATAACGTTTAAGTCTGCTGGTACAGAGGATATTTTTGATGGGGTGGCATCTCAATCTGCTCGAAAATGCTGCCCTCAATCCATTTGGCCGGTCGCTCGCCGAAAGTTAGACCAAATAAACCGTGTTCGAGAACTAAATGAACTTAGAGTCCCTCCGGGCAACCGACTGGAACCTCTTAAAGGTGACCGGGAGAATCAATATAGTATTCGCATTAATCAACAATACCGAATTTGTTTTATATGGGAGGAAAGCCATGCCTACGAAATTGAAATCACAGACTACCACTAATGATGTAATTGGTCAGCGATTACCTCGAAATCGTCCGCCAACACATCCAGGAGAGATGCTTTTAGAGGAATTTATTAAACCGCTTGACCTTACACAAACAGAACTGTCTCGTCATCTGGGTGTATCTTACCCTCGTCTGAACGAAATTATTAAAGGCAGGCGATCAGTAACTCCTGATACTGCATTACGGCTGTCCCGTGTTTTGGGGATGTCTGCATATTTCTGGCTGGGTTTGCAACAGGATTGGGATCTTTGGCATGCAATGAACAGGCCGGAAGCAAAACAGATCAAACATCTGAAACCAATTCAAAGAGATGAACATTCTTTTGCGTAGGTGGCGTGGGAAATAACCACCCCACATCCTTGTGGAAATGGCAATAAGGGTATATCAATATTCACCCTCATCTACATTTTTAGTCAATCAATGGGGACAATCCAGAAAGCGCCGGTCAAAACCGGCATGAGATAGAAGGTGCGGCTTTAGTGGGTTAAAGCCAAGTCCTTTACGGAGAAAGGATTAGCGATCCACTCCGGCCCCGAGCTATGCCTCGACTTCCAGTGATGGGGTGGGGAAGCGTTAGCAGGGGATGTATCCCGATAAACATCGTCGGGATCTTCGTCCCGATTAGAACCGTCTGGATCTTCGATACGCGCAGTATTGAGCTCCGAAATCACCCTTTGGAAGTGCCGACCTTGTCGAGCGAGGGAAAAGCGACACGAACAGGCGCGATAATGCGAGTGCTTGTTTGACACCCCGGAGTCCGTGGCTTGTAGAGATTTCTGAAGATATTTTTCGGCCGTCCCATAAATTTATGGGACGGCCGGTTTGATTCACTTAGAGCTTCCTGTTCATCCACATATATGAAATAGTGAAATAGGCGACTGATTAACGTGACAAACAATAATATTGAATGACACAGGTTTAAATTGAATGGATAAGAGGGTAAGATATCATGCCGAAACTAGAAGGCTGGTTAGGAGGTGGACTGTTCCGGACCCTGGGCGGCGGGTCTCAGGTTTTATCCCTGCGGAAAAGTAAAGAGAAAGTGCTTTGCGATGAACGTATTTTAGAACGGGATGAATTTCTCAAAGGATTAATGGCCTGTTTTAATTGAGAAATCTGCCAGACAAGTATCTAAAGCCGCTCCTGCCGCCTGTCACCCTGAGCGCCCGTCCTCCGCAGTAGTACTACTACGAAGGATGGAAAACGAAGGGTCTCCATTTAATTCGTCATGATGTAAACATAGTACTGATTCATGAGAGATTCTTGGCTTCACTCAGAATGACAATTTTAAATTGGGTCTCTAAAGCTCTAAGTCTCTATATTTCTAATGCTTTAAACCTTTTGTTCTCGTCCTCTACTCTACCACATTCAATGCAGTTTCTATCAGATCAACGGAATTGCCGCCTGCCATGACCTTGAAACTCCCCGGTTCCACAACCCTGCGCATATCCCTGTTGAGGAAGGAAAGCTCCTCAAATCCGATGGAAAAATTCACTGTCTTTGTCTCACCCGGTTCCAATGTAACTCTTTTAAAGCCCTTGAGCTCCTTTACCGGTCTTGTTACCGAACTTACCTCATCTCTTATGTATAGTTGTACAACCTCATCCCCTGTAAGCCTGCCTGTATTGGTTACATCAACAGAAACAGTTGTTCTGCCATTCGCACCTATAGTATCGTTCAGGACCGAAAGATTGGAATACTCAAATGTCGTATAACTGAGGCCCCATCCGAAGGGATAAAGGGGGCTTTTGTCTGCATCTATATAACCGCGTCTGGCAGTGGGTTTATGATTATAAAAAACAGGAAGCTGGCCCACAGACCTGGGGACTGAAACAGTAAGTTTTCCTCCCGGGTTGTAATCACCGAACAGTACGTCAGCCACCGCGGTTCCTCCCTCCTGTCCAAGGTACCATCCTTCCAGTATGGCAGGGACATTCTCCGATATATAATTTATTGCGTTGGGGCGGCCATGCTGCAGAAAGACCACGACCGGTTTTCCCAGATTAAGAATTGCCTTTACAAGATCATCCTGGTTGCCCGGCAGATCAAGGCCCGCCCTGTCTCCCAGGTGTCCTATCCATGCCTCTCTTGATGTAAATTCATTTCCGCCGAGCGCGAGTATGATAACATCAGCCTCTTTAGCGACTGTCACCGCCTCTTTTATGCGGTCCCTGTTTTTTTCGGGGTCGCCTAATTTCGGCTCTTCAAAGCTGAAGGCCGCGGTTTTTGTCTCCGTGATCCTGCATCCTTCGGCAAACAGGACATTTTCTTCACCCGCTTTGTCCTTTATTCCCTGAAGCACGCTCACGCCCCTTTCAGGAAAACCGCTGTAATTGCCGAGATGAACATCCTCCGCATTGGGCCCTATTACCGCTATCTTATTGTATTTTTCAAGATCAAGGGGAAGGAGGCCTCCCTCATTCTTCAAAAGTATTATCGCCTCTCTCGCGGCCCTGAGGGCAAGATCCCTGTGCTCCTGGCAGTTGGATGCCTTTTCGGCCAAATCCGGGTCAGCATAAGGGTCATCAAACAGTCCCGTGATAAACTTTGATCTAAGAACCCTTGCGACAGAGGTATTCAGAGTCTCTTCAGAAACCTTGCCCTGTTTTACATGTTCCAGCAACAGGTGATACACTTCCGTGTAGGGAAGCTCCAGATCCACACCCGCTTCAATGGCCTGAATTGCGCAATCTTCAAATGATTCCGCCACAAACTGTTTTTCTTTAAGTTCCTTTATGCCGTAATAATCCGACACAGTGTGCCCCTCAAAACCCCATTCACGGCGCAGTATTCCCTCCAGCAGTTCCCTGTTGGCGTGTGAAGGTATGCCGTCGATTTCATTATACGAAGGCATTATGCTCTGAAGCTTTGCCTCCTTTACGGCTGCCTCAAAGGGAACGAGGAAATACTCCCGAATAACCCTTTCCGAATAATTGGCTGGTCCCACATTTGTGCCGTTTTCCGGCTGGCCGTGAACCGCGAAATGCTTTCCCGTCGCGATTACGTGGGCCTTGTCAATAAAAGGGGCATTTCCCTGGAATCCTGTGACTGCCGCAACGCCCAATCGTGCGGCGAGATAGGGGTCTTCTCCATAGGTCTCCTCTGTCCTTCCCCACCTGGGATCGCGGACAATGTCAAGCACGGGCGAAAGGACCTGCTGGGCGCCTCTTGACCGGGTTTCAAGCGCTGTGGCAGTGAAAACTTCATGAACAAGATCACAGTTCCATGTTGATGAAAGGGCTATTGCCTGAGGAAATGATGTCGCGCCTCTGCTTGCAAGGCCATGAAGCGCCTCCTCATGAAACATGACTGGAATTCCAAGACGCGTATTTTCCAGCATCCATTTCTGGATCATATTCGTGAATTCCGCCATCTCTCTTGGTCCGCGCCTTCCGCCGGGCCTTGATATCTGGCCTATACCGTGCCTGAATATCTCTGCGGCGCGTTCCGGCAGAAAGTTACCTTCTTTATCAACAAAGGATTTCTGAGCGTCGGAACCGAACCCAAGCATCTCCATTGTGCTGGTCAATTGAGCGACCTTCTCTTCGAGTGTCATGCGGGAAAGTAGATCTGCAATCCTCTGATCCACAGACAAGTCAGGGTTTTTGTAAATCTCCGCATCTGCGGAATGCGCAACCCCTGCTGAAGAAATGAGAAAGAAACATAAGAGTGATATGATACTGTATCCTTTTTTAAAGATTATGGACATGATATAAACCCTTTCTTGATTTTAAAGATCTGGAATCGGTCATAGAATCCTGCTGTTACTCCATTGGATATCCGGCATCCTTCCATCCTTGAACGGAAGGATGTTCAAGAACTTTTACATCATCATAACCCATCCGGATAAGTTGATTTGCGATATCCGCACTGTCGGATTCTCCCGGCCCGCAGGCGCAATATATGACAATCGGTATTCCGGCAGGTATAGACCATACATCCTCCAGTGCAAGCTGCGATTTCCAGGGAATAGAGATCGCCCCTTTTATGTGTTCTTTATCGTAAACAGACTTTGGCTGCACATCGATGATAATCACTTCAGTCCCCTGATCCATCATCTGCTTTAATTCATGTATGCTGATTCGAGGGATTTCTTTCTGAGTTGCATCGCATACAGTAACTATGAGCAGGGAAGTTATAAAAAGGCTCATAAAAAATAGAGGTTTTATAATACAAACCAAATGTTCTCTCTGCATGATAGCTCCTTTCAACATCTATTACCGGCAATTAATCCGTGTTCTGATACAGCGCATTTTATAAGTCTGAAGGATAAGTTATAGTATAGACCCGGTCAAGAAAAATCAGGGTATTCTTTTTTCTTGACCGTATGCATCCCCGGGGCTAGATTCATATTTAGTGTCTATTCAGAAAACAATTGTATTTGGATGGCACTGTTTTAAAACATATGGAATAGAATCATAAAATATGAATAAAGTTAAGGAGGTAAATGATATGGCGCATTTTGTTAAAATTTCAGCCATGACGTTTTTTACCATCATGGTGACTTTGTCATGTTTCGGAGATGCCCCTGTCAGGGATGGCTCTGAGTGTCAATATGAGGCGCTCAGTCCATGGGCGGATGTAGATCCGATTCCGCTTCGCGGAATATCTCCCAGGCTGGACACCCTTGCCGGGAAAAAGATCGGGCTCTTCGCGAATTTCAAGAGGGCTGCCAGGCCAATTCAGGCCGAGGTTGAACGAAGACTTAAGGAACGATATCCCGATATCGAAACCAGCCTTTTTGATTCCAGCCTGCCCAATGTCAATGAAATGGAAACAGTAAACAGAGAAAAATTCACGGCATGGGCTAAGGAAATGGACGCGGTCATAGCCGCGGTCGGGGATTGAGGTTCCTGCACAAAGTTCCTCGCATATAATGGGGTTGCCATTGAGGACTTTGGAACGCCGGTCGTGTTACTGGCGAATCGCGGTTTCGTAAATGACGCACATTCTGCTGCCTCCGGCAAAGGAATGCCGGGTATAAGGGTTCTGGGTACATCGATTGCCTGTGAGTCAAATGTGGCTGAAGACATCAGATCGGGCATAGATGAAGTATTCGGGAAGATTATCGATGCATTGACCCGGCCCCTTGCCAGGGATGAAAAATCACCTGAAATAAAAACTGAAAAAGAGCCCAGGATTGCCTTTAAAGGGACCTATGAACAGATAAATCAGTATTTTTATCGCAAAGGATGGGGAGATGGATTGCCCATTGTTCCGCCATCCGAGGCTGCTGTAAAGGAAATGATGAAGGGGACAGACCTGCCGCCGGACCACATTGTCGCCAGGATCATACCCCGAATGGGCAAGGCCACTGTTGAGAAAATCGCAGTAAATGCGGTTATGGCCGGCGCACTCCCCACTCACATGCCTGTCCTTATTGCCGCTGTGGAGGCTGTTTCTGACCCCCGAACACGGTTTGACACCTTTGAGGTCAGCACCGGTTCATGGGCGCCTTTGCTGGTGATAAACGGGCCTGTAAGAAAAGATATTCATATCAATAGCGGATCAGGCGCCCTGAGCCCGGGCGATCTTGCCAACGCGGCTATCGGTCGCGCCCTTGGACTGATCATAAAGAATATCGGCGGCGCGAGAAAAGGCATTGAGGACATGGGCACACTGGGAAACCCGGCCAAGTATTCGCTTGTCATTGGTGAAAACGAGGAAGAGAGCCCGTGGGAACCGCTGCATGTAGAATTCGGATACAAGAGAGAGGACAGCACCGTGACAGTCATGTTTCCCAATCGTTATACCCAGACAATTCCAGCCGTGACAAACGGGGAAGGCATTGCCACCACACTGGCAGGCATGTCGCCGGGGTCATTGTCCTGTCTGCTGGTGATTCCTGATCATGCAAATATTTTTTCAAAGGAAGGGTGGTCTAAAAAACGTGTCAAAGAGTTCATTATGGAAAGATCGCAGAACAGGGACACCCGCCGCCCGGGCGGACTCAAGAATGAGGATTTTATTATTGTTGTCGCGGGCGGCCCAGGAGTCTGGATGGGATTGCTGCAGAGCGCCGGGGGTTTTGAAAACTATTTTGTGACAAAGAAAATCAGACTTCCTGAAAACTGGAAGGCCCTGACCAAAAAATATGGGACTATGGTGCCTTCATACATAAGATACTAGGCTGAAAAGAATAGAAAGGAACAGACATGTATAAAATAATTTTCATTACTCTTCTCGGCATGATTATTTCTGCTAATGCGTTCGGGCAATGGCCTTCGCCCGAAGAGATGGAGCGCATAAACAGGCTGAACCGGGAAGACCATAATCTTATGATGCGAATGCTGGGGATAGAGGCTATCCGGCCGGGCCCGTCCGGTGATCCCGATGCGCCTGACGCCGCTAATGCAGATGAGTCAAAGTCCACGCCATATAAATCGTTGCCAGACCCACTAGTGTTTAAGAATGGCGCAAGGGTTAAAACAGCGGAACAATGGAAAAAGCGCAGACTGGAGATATTTGAGGATTTTGACAGAGAGATCTACGGCAGGGTTCCTGAAAACACCCCGTCTGTGTCCTGGAAGATAATCAGCCAAAAGGATGCCCTGGAAGGGGATATTCCGGTTTTAACCAGGGAACTGGCAGGGCATGTTGATAACTCCTTATACCCGAAAATCAGTGTTGATATTCAAATGACCCTTACGACTCCTAAAAACGCGTCGGGTCCGGTCCCTGTTATAATGGAATTCGGATTTAATTTTTCCATGCCCTGGGGGCCTAAAGAAGAAGGTCTCACATGGCAGGAGCAGGTCCTGAAAAAGGGATGGGGCTATGCGATACTGGTTCCCACAAGCATACAGGCGGATAATGGCGCAGGTCTTCGGGAAGGGATCATAGGCCTGATGAACAGGGGAAAACCCAGAAAACCTGATGACTGGGGGGCGCTTCGCGCCTGGGCCTGGGGAGCAAGCAGGGCCATTGATTATTTTGCCTCCATTAAGGATGTGGATGAAACACGGGTCGCGATCGAGGGATTATCAAGATATGGCAAGGCGGCAATCGTGGCCATGGCCTATGACCCCAGAATCGCAATCGGTTTTATCGGTTCATCCGGCGCCGGAGGGGCCAAGATACTTCGCCGCGTTTTCGGAGAGCAGGTGGAAAATCTCGCGGGTTCAGGAGAGTATCACTGGTTTGCACCCAATTTTATAAAATACGCCGGGCCTCTGACAGCACTTGATTTACCTGTGGATGCGCATGAACTGGTGGCGCTGTGCGCACCCAGGCCCGTATTCATAAGTGTAGGCGCCCCTGATGTGGAAGGCCAGTGGATTGACGCAAAAGGCATGTTTCTGGCGGGCGTTCACGCAGGCCCGGTTTATGAGCTTCTGGGTAAGAAAGGACTGGGGACATCGGATTTTCCTTCTCAGGAGACAGCGCTGGTTGAGGGTGAAATAGCCTTTCGCCAGCACTCAGGGGGTCACACGGTAGTGCCTAACTGGCCGGTATTTATTGAATACTCTGAGAGGTTTTTTAGGCATAATAATTGACAAAATTCAGATTTTAGCTTTTTCTGTCATTCTTGCTAAAGTTGAAATACTGTGATATCAAGCACTTATAGATTTCCGTCTTCGCTGGAATGACGTTTTTTGAACTTTTTACCAGGGTAAAAAATTTGATGAATTCGTAAAAGGTCGAAAAACACCATTTTTCGTCATTCCGGCGAAAGCCGGAATCCAGTTATTTCAATAAGTTATAAAACACTGGACCCCGTTTTTCAACGGGGTGACGGCTTTTTGCGAGTTTAACAAACTTGACAAAGATCTTCTATGACAATATTATGCCTCCTCAATGTAATTCCGGGAATCTTTAAAAGATCAGGAAGAGGCGGCGAAGCGGAAAGTTGAGGCAGTGTTCGGTATGTGACTAAGGATCAGGTCACATATAACTGACAAATGCCGGTTGAAAACATAGCGGTTGAAAGTTGATGCACTCGTAAAAAGTCCCGGAAACGTCATTCCCGCGCAGGCGGGAATCTATAAGTAGTTGAAATTAATGGATTCCGGAATTCCCGATAACAGCATCGGGATTTTCAACAAGTTCCGGAATGACAAACTAGGGAAACCAACTTTTTACGTGTGCATCAAAGTTGATCCCAACGCGAATTTTAAAAAAAGGTGAGTACAGGATGAAAACACATATTACTTTATCAGCATTGTTATTTGTTCTACTGTTTTGTCTGTTGACAGCTACGGGTACAATCGGTGCGGGCAAGGCGAATCCTGAGGATGCGTCATCCATTGAAGCGTCTGCCGGTCCATCAGAGACAGGCGGCGAAAAAAAACTGGTTGTAGCATATAGCAACAACATCGAAGGATATCTTGAGCCGTGCGGCTGAGCTGACACCGGTGAAATGCTCGGTGGGCTATACAAAAGATCAACATATTTGAATGAATACAGAAAAACAGAAAAAAATCTTGTTTTTGTTGACTCGGGCGATCTCTTAAATGAGCACTATGAAATAAAGGACTCATTTATAAAGACCGCCAAGTTAAAGGGCGACCTGATCGCAAAAATCTACAAAGTTTTGGGCATTGACGCCATAAATGTGGGCGAACTTGATCTGGCCCTTGGTCTGGATTTTGTTAAAGAACTGGAGAAAAAACATGATATTCCTTTTGTGTCAGCAAATATCGTGGATGATAAGAACCAGCTTGTTTTTAAACCCTATATCATTAAGAAGATTGGCAACATAAATGTGGGAATCACCGGTGTAATGGGCGATACCTCTGACATGACTTCAAAACTGGCGGAAGTCACCGGAGGAAAACTGTCAGTGCTCAATACTGTTGAGACAGCAGAGAAGATCGTGGCTGAATTAAAGGACAAAACGGATTTTATTGTTGTTATGACACATCAGCAGATGGGGCGCAACTGGGTTGTGGCCCGAAAGATCGACGGCATTGATGTTGTTGTGGGCGGTCATCATACACAGAGACTACAGACGCCATACAATGCCAATGATACCTATATTGTTCAGTCAGGTGAAAAGGGGCAGTATCAGGGGATGCTTGAAATCACTATTGCATCCGATGGAACAAAGACCATTGAAAACACCCTGGTTCCTGTCGGTGATAAAATTAAGGATGATCCCCTTGTCAAGGACATGATAGACCAGTTTAACGTCGAGGTAAACAAGCTTTATGCTGTGGGTGGAGAGAGCAAAGAGGAAGATGTGACTTTAAAGCTGGATTCATGTATGGGATGCCACAGCGATGCCTATGATGTCTGGAAGGCATCTGATCACGCGAAGGCATTTCAGACCCTTGTAGACAGGTCACGGCAGTTCAACCCCGATTGTCTTGTCTGTCATACGTCACGGTTTGAACAGTCCGGCGGATTTACCATGGAACTTCAGCAGAAAGAGCTGCGAAACGTGCAGTGTGATTCATGCCACGGTGACAGCTCTCAGCATCTGGAAGACCCTGGTTCTGTTCCTTCAGGTAATCCCGGTATGGAAACCTGTATAAAATGCCATACAGAGCACAGGTGTCCTGATTTTGAAAAGAACTATCTGCAGGAATGGGAGAAGATTAAACATTAGACTTTTAATAAACACCTTGATTCGGTTAATAAAAAAGCTTATATTGCTTCGATTAATATATGAATCTTTAGTGGGGATGTAGCTCAGTTGGGAGAGCGGTACGTTCGCAACGTACAGGCCGTCGGTTCGATCCCGATCATCTCCACCAATCATAAAATAATGCAATGCCCGTCTGTAAAGCGTCTTTCGCATAAATCTTATAATGTGGAGTCTGTTTCGTAAAAATAATCTCGATTGAAAATTATGGAGTGTAAGAATGAAAAGAAGTTCAAAGGTTGAAAGAAAAACAAAAGAGACTGATATTTTCACGGAACTGATGATTGACGGCAGCGGGGTTGCCGATATTGATACCGGCATCCCGTTTATGGATCATATGTTGAGTCTGATGACGGCCCACGGTTTTATGGATCTGAAAATTTCAGCCAGGGGCGATACTGAGATAGACTACCACCACACGGTTGAGGATATTGGAATATGCCTCGGGATGGCCTTTGACAAGGCGCTTGGAGAGAAAAAAGGGATTAAAAGATATGGCCATGCGATTGTGCCAATGGACGAGGCATTATCCAGGGTGGTGATTGATATCTCAAACCGGCCATATCTGGCCTACAGGGTATCCATGAAAAAGAGCAAGACAGGCAATTTTGATGTTGCGCTGCTTGAGGAGTTTTTTCGCGCTCTGGTAAATTACGCAGGAATAACAATGCATTGCGATCTTATGTCAGGAAAAGACGCACACCACATCGCCGAATCCATTTTCAAGGCATTTGGAAGGGCGATGGACTGCGCAACGGGGCCTGAAAACAGGCTTGACGGCAATGTTCCTTCTACAAAAGGCGTCTTATAGAATAACCTTGGAGATATATATGATAAATAAAAGGCTGGCGCTCTGTCTGCTGATCCTGATGATATGCCTGAATGCAGGTTGCTGGTCAACGTCTGACAGGTTAGTCCGTAAAGTGGATGTTTTCCTGCCCACCGGAAATATTCTGGTTCTCGGTTTCAGGCCCGCCATAACCAGACAGAGTGAACCGGTTGCCTTTAAAAGTCCGGTTTCAGGCTCTATTTTTATGGCAGAGACAGTTGATGTGAATGCGGTTAATGGCATGACGAACAAGCTGCTTGATATGCTTCTTGATTTTAAAGACTACAGTATGATCAGCCCTGAGGAGTATGACTGGAACATATCCGGTTCGATGTCAAACAGGCAGCCTGAAGACCATATTAAAACCTATATGGAGATGGGACAGGCCTTTTCGGCGGACGCTGTACTGGTAGGCTACATATACAGATGGAGGGAAAGGAAGGGCGGTCAGTACTCGGTTGAAAGCCCCGCGTCCGTGGCTTTTGACCTCTATCTCATAAGCTCGGAAAGCGGGGATATTCTGTGGAAGGGTATGTTTGACAAGGCCCAGACGCCGTTAAGTGATAATATCCTTGACCTGAAGACATTTGTCAAAGGCAGAGGCAAATGGATGACATCATACGAACTGGCGAATATAGGCATGGTTGAGATAATAGAGACCCTGCCATTGAAACGCGGTTCCGGCGAATAATTATTCCCTTGACATATATATTATAATTAATAAAATTACTTGTTTAATTTTTATCCGGGATTTTGCCATGCCTCTCTTTCAGAAAATTACAGATGATTTAAAAACCGCAATGAAAGCCAGGGATGATTTGAGGGTATCCTGCCTGAGGATGTTGAAGACCGGCATAAAAAACAGGCAGGTTGAAAAGGGGAGTCCCCTTGATGATGAAGAGATACTTGCCATAATATCTTCCCAGGTGAGAAAAGGCCGGGAATCCGCAGTTGAATTTAGAAACGGACGCAGAGAAGACCTTGCAGTCAAAGAGGAGAAGGAGATAGAGATCTTATATGAGTATCTGCCTGAACAGCTCACCGGCGATGAATTGGAAAAAATTCTCAAAGAGATCATATCAGAATTGTCCGCGGAAGGGATGAAAGACATTGGAAGGGTCATGAAGGCAGCCATGTCAAAGATCGGGGGCAGGGCACAGGGTAAACAGGTAAATGAAACAGTAAGGAAACTTCTGAGCTAATTCGAATGATTAGAGGCATATATCGTGTTTATCGATTCAAAATACTGCTGCATATTCTGTCAGACTTTCATAGCTGCCCTGAGGAACGGGCAGACCGCTTATCAATAAAGAAAATTAATTTTACCGAAAAGATTGGTGGATAACAGCTAATGGATCCTTTACAGGCTGCCAAGGAAGAGATTAAGAACTCAGCAGATATAGCGGAACTTATTGGACAATATGTCCAGTTGAAGAAAGCAGGAAATAACCATGTGGGGCTCTGTCCTTTTCATGGCGACAAAGATCCATCCTTTTCCGTAAGCCGTTCCAAACAGATGTTTCACTGTTTCGGATGCAAAAAGAGCGGAGATATTTTTACATTCTGGATGGAATACCACAAGGTCTCTTTTCCGCAGGCCCTGAAGGATCTGGCCGATAAATACGGGGTAATCCTGCCTGAAAAAGAGGCGACTCCGGCACAAAAACGCAGCATGGAACTGAAGGACCAGATCTTTGGAATAAATGAAACCGCGGCTAAATATTATAACTATATTCTGGAAAAGACCGACAGGGGAAAAAGCGGTATCGATTATTTCATGAAAAGATCGATAAGCACGGACATCATTCAGGAGTATAAACTGGGATATGCGACACCGGAGTGGAATGGGCTGGCCCGTTTTTTAGAGGGCAAAAAAATCGATCCTGATAAGGCTGTCAAGGCGGGCCTGATAATGCCCAGAAAAAACGGCGGTTATTATGACCGATTCAGGGGAAGGGTGATCTTCCCTATCTTTGATATAAAGAACCGGGTAACAGGGTTTGGCGGGAGAGTTCTTGATGATTCACTCCCGAAATATCTCAATACATCTGAAACGCCTGTCTTTCACAAGGGTGAATTGTTATATGGACTGAACAAGGCTTATCCTTATATCAGGGAGAGCGGCAGGGTAATAATAGTTGAAGGTTATATGGATGTCCTGGCGTTAACCACACATGGCTTTAAAGAGGCTGTGGCCACCCTGGGGACAGCCCTCACTCCGGACCATATCAGAAGGCTCAGGGGTTATGTGAAAGAGGCTGTTGTGGTTTTTGATTCTGATGCCGCAGGCGTGGGGGCAGCAGTAAAAAGCCTGCCGCTGTTCCTGAATGAAGGTCTGTCATCGAGAGTAATGGTCCTGCCGGAGGGTGATGATCCGGATACCTTCATAAACAAAAATGGTCTGGAGGTATTTTTGGAGCGACTGGAAAGTTCTACGCCTATATTTGAGTTTTATATTGATAAAAAGATGTCTGATATCAAAAAGGGCGTTGAAGGACAGGTGGATTTTCTCAAAGAGACCATTCCTGTCCTGTCTGAAATCACCAGTGATCTTCAGAGGGCGGTCTATATAAAAAATATTTCTGAAAAGAGCGGTATCTCTGAATCAATAATATTGGATGAATTAAAAAGAACAAGGCGAACAGGCAATAAAACAAGTGAAAGTAAGGAAATAAGAGATAAAATCGAAAAAACCAGAATAAAGAGCTTAAATGATACTCAAATATTAAATCTTTTGGTCCATTTTCCTGATAAATTTGACAGTTTATTGAATAATGAATGGAGTGTGCTGGTTTCAGATCCTCTGGCAATCGGGATCATTAAAAAGGCCGAACAGGTATACAGTGGTAAAAATCGCATTGATCCGTCTCAACTGGTTGAAATGCTTGACGATAAGGAAGAAAAGGCGCTATTTTGCGAGATAATGTTATCGGAATCCATATATTCTGACGATACTATTGATCAGGCAATAACTGATTATGAAAACAGGATAAAAAAAATAAATATCACAAAGTCGATAAATGAAGCAAAAGAGCAGGGTGATATTGAAAAACTTAACATGCTGATTAAACTTAAACAAACAGGTTGATTACAATTTAAAAAATATAGGGAAAGACTGATATTAGCCGGCACTGGATCGGTATTTTCAGGAGGCAAGAAATGAACAATAAGTCGGATATGCTGAATTTAAAGCGATTAATAGATATAGGAAAAGACAAGGGGTACATAACCTATGAGGAGTTAAATGATGATCTGCCGGATAAGATAGTTTCCTCTGAGCATATTGATGATGTGATGATGATGTTTGAAGAGCTGGATATCATGGTCATTGATGAAGCGGCCAAGGAGGAGATTGAAAAATCAAGAAAACTCAAAAAGAAACGGGAAAAGGAGATAGAGAAAGAGACCTATCAGACTGATATCGTTGATGGAGTGAGCAGGGTCTCCGATCCTGTGAAGATGTATCTGAAAGAGATGGGCTGTATTTCACTCCTCACAAGGGAAGGTGAAGTTGATATTGCCAAAAGGATTGAAGAAGGAGAGAAAGAGACCCTCGATTTATTATTAAAATGCTGTGTGGGCATTGAATATATTATTGACCTGGGTGAAAGGCTTAAGAGAGGCGATGTTAAGATTAAGAACATCATCAATGAGCCGGATATTGAAGAAAACCACGCTCAAATCGGTGAAAAAAGAGAGCATCTCCTAAGTGTTATTGAAGAGATCAGGGATCTATACGAAGATTATCGCCAAATAAAAAAAGAGGTGTTAAAAAAGAGTTGTTCTGCTGTTAAAAAGAAGAATCTGGGCAAAAAGATGGCTGCCGGTCACGAAAAGATGGTTGAACTCATAAGCTCTTTTAAACTTGAAAAGGGACAACTGGACAATATGGTGGAAATGCTCAGGGGGGTGGTAAAAGAGATTGAAAAATCAGATAAAAAAATCGCCGAATGCATGATCCAGAGCGGGGGTAAATCAATCACCTACATAAGACAATGTATTTCCAAAATTCCAAAAACAGCGAAAGACAATCAGATTGTTACACCTTTAAAAAAGAAAAAATCCGAATTGATCGCAATGAAAATAGAAATCAATAACGCTCAAAAGGTGGCCAAAGATATCAAAGAGCGGACAGATATGAACCACAGGGAGTTAAAGGAGACCCTTGACAGGGTTGTGAAAAGTCTCGAAAGATCCAAGAGGGCCAAAAAAGAGCTTATTCAGGCCAATCTCAGGCTGGTAGTGAGTATCGCAAAAAAATATACCAACAGGGGACTTCAGTTCCTTGATCTGATTCAGGAGGGCAATATAGGCCTGATGAAGGCGGTGGAAAAATTTGAATATCAGCGGGGGTACAAGTTCAGCACCTATGCGACCTGGTGGATCAGGCAGGCCATTACCAGGGCGATAGCGGATCAGGCAAGGACAATCCGGATTCCCGTGCATATGATAGAGACCATTAACAAACTTATTCGAACATCCAGGTATCTTGTTCAGGAGCACGGGCGTGAACCCACTCCCGAGGAGATTGCCGAAAAGATGGAGTTTCCTCTGGAAAAGGTTCGTAAAGTCCTGAAGATTGCCAAGGAGCCGATCTCTCTTGAGACTCCTATAGGTGAAGAGGAAGACAGCCATCTTGGAGATTTTATCGAAGACAAGAAGGTGATTTCGCCGGGAGAGGCTGTTGTAAATCACAGCCTTGGAGAACAGACCAGAAAGGTATTGACCTCCCTGACTCCAAGAGAGGAAAAGGTGCTTCGAATGAGGTTTGGAATAGGAGAAAAATCGGATCACACCCTTGAAGAGGTCGGCAGGGATTTTAATGTAACCAGAGAAAGAATCAGACAGATTGAGGCTAAAGCACTGCGAAAATTACGGCATCCCAGCAGGAGCAGAAAACTCAAAAGTTTTCTTGAAAGATAGATAACAACGATATGTAATTTTTCTTGACAAAAGGGGACTCCATCTGCGATTTATACGAATACAAATTAATCATGAGGGCCCATAGCTCAGCTGGAAGAGCCACCGGCTCATAACCGGTAGGTCCCTGGTTCGAACCCAGGTGGGCCCATCAGAATGAAGCAGAATATGCGTAAAATTTTACAATCAGAAAATAAATCTCAAATAAGAGATATTTAACCATGAAAAGGGCGCGCCATTAAAGGATGCGCCCTTTTTCATTTATGGATAAAGCGTTTTTTTTTACGTATAAAGTTTCGACAGAAGGATGAGTTCAGGACCGGAATGACCAGACTTAAAGATATTATTCAGATACTAAATGAGATAGCGCCTTTCTCGCTTGCTGAGGATTGGGACAATTCCGGCCTTCAGGTCGGTTCTCTTTCAATGGAGATTAAAAAGATTCTAATTGCGCTTAACCCAACGTTAATTTCAGTGAAAAGGGCTGTGGAAAGAGAGTCGCAACTTTTGCTCACGCACCATCCTCTGATATTCAAGCCTGTTTCCTGTGTGAATACAGACACCTATCCGGGTGATGTCATTGGCGAGTCAATAAGAAACAACATATCCATTATAGCTATGCATACCAATCTGGACGCCGCCAAAACCGGTATTAATCGAATACTGGCAGAGATGTTTGAACTGGATAATATTGAGGTGCTTCAGCCCGTTAAGAATCCTGAAAATGATGATTCAGGGATAGGAAGGGTAGGAAATCTAAAGTCACCGAAGCGCCTGTCGGAGGTCTCGGACATGGTGAAAAGGATTCTGGGACTCACAACGATTAGAATCATGGGGAAAAGAGAAGCAGAGATAAGGCGAATCGCAATTGTGGGCGGCTCCGGAGGCAGCATGATTGCATTAGCTTGTGGAAAAGGCGCAGATCTATTGATTACCGGAGAAATAAAACATCATGAGGCCCTTGCCGCTGAATCCGCGGGTCTGTGTCTGATCGACGGAGGACATTTTTCTACTGAAAGGACGCCGCTTGTCTCATATATGGAGTATCTAACTGATATCTTCAGAAAAAAGAATATAAACATCATACTGGAACTCTTCGAAGATGAGGAAGATCCCATGAGGTATGAGTAAAATATTACATTAAAGAGAGGGGAGAATACAGAGATTGAAAGAGAAAATTAAAAACCTCATATTTCTGCAAGAATGCGACAATAATATCAGGTCAGCCGATATAAAACGACAGCGTGTTCCTTTAAAAATCCAGACAATGGAAAAGGAGTTTAATGAACGTATTTCCGCTTACAATATAAAATTTGAAAAACTGGAAAAACTGAAAAAAGAGAGGCGTTCGCTTGAACAGACAGTACAGGATCTGGAGAGCAAGTTGCAGAGCAGCCGGATTAAACTGAATAATATCAAATCAAATAAGGAATATGCCGCAGTATTAAAGGAGATTGAGGTTCTTGAGAAGACAAAAAACCGTGAAGAGGATCAGATTCTTCATATGATGGAAGAGATTGAATCATTGGACAGGGAGTGTCGAATGATTATGAAGGAACAGGAGAAAGAGAAGGAACGTCTGGAAAATGATAAAAATGAGATCAAAAAAGAGCTTGATGAATTAAACGCGAAGATAGAGGTATTTGAAAAACAGAGACAGGAATACTGCAAGGCCGTTGACAGGGAATTGCTGGGAAAATATAACATGCTGAAAGATAGAAGGGCAGGTGTGGCCATTGGAGCTGTTATAGAAGGAGTATGTCAGTCATGTCATATGAATATACCTCCTCAGAGTTTTAATGAGTTGAGAAAATGCAGGGAATTGATGGCATGCCCGCACTGTAACAGGCTGGTTTACTGGGGCGAGGATGAATATTTTATGAACCTGCACAATAATCATTCCTGATACACTCGTAAAAAGTCCCAAAAACGTCATTCCCGCGAAGGCGGGAATCTATAAATAGCTGAATTTACTGGATTCCCCGATCAAGTCGGGGAATGACAAACAAAGAAAAACGACTTTTTACGAGTGCAAAAATCTTCCCAATAATAATTTGACGAGAGGGGTGTTAATTATTAGAATTGTATCATATTAGAGCAGGACAGATGGCCGCCGCCCTGCCTCGCAGGGGGGAGGAAAGTCCGGGCTCCACAGGACAGGATGCTGGATAACGTCCAG
>CAZJOB010000030.1:0-17108 GCA_964547435.1 uncultured Desulfatiglans sp.
CAGGTGCTTATAGATTCCCACCTTCGCGGGAATGACACCCTGAGCTGTTCTCGGACAGCCTCCTAGAACAAGTCCGCATTTTTGCGGAAATGCGGCATTTTCCGGTGAAAAAGGTCGCGAAAAATCTTCTATATGCGAGTGTCCGGTTTTATTAACCTGTTAAATCAATTAACAAATTGGCACGAAAAATGCAATTATTTGAAGGTTATAAGGATAAAATATGAAAGTAATTATTGCTGATGATTCTCTGATGATGAGAAAAATAATTGAGAATGCCTTGAAGCCGATGGGATTGGAGGCGATTCATGCAAGCAACGGCCAGGAGGTATTAGACCAGCTTGAAATCCACGGGAATGATATCGGAGTTATTTTCATGGACTGGAACATGCCGGTAATGAATGGCCTGGAGTGCCTGAAATCATTGAAAAAAAACCCGAAATACAAGAATATCCCGGTTTTGATGATTTCAACGGAATCCGAAGATGACAGAGTAAACATCGCAAAAGAGGCAGGCGCCAAAGGATATCTGGCCAAACCCTTTACACCGGCGGAACTTATTAAATTTATAAATAACTCTATCTGAACCCGGTAATTCAGGTTCGTTTTTTTAGACACCTGATCATGCGATATAAAACTTTCTTCAAAGTATTCGAAATGATGGAGATAATAAATGACACAAAAAATTTTGGCTATTGATTGCAGCCCCCAGGTTATCAATGTCTTAAACGGCCTGTTCCCTAAAGATGTGACACTGGACAGCGCATCCTTCACCGGTGTCACTGACCCTAAAGACTACAGGATGATCGTAATTCAGGAAATTCTTGATGAAAACGAGTTGATTAAACGAATACGCCGTATAAGATATGTCTGCTATTTCAGGAATATACCCATTATCCTTATCAAGATAAAAGACAACATCGACTCAGTGGAATCATATATTACTGCAGGCGCCACTGAAGTGCTGACACTGAAGGACCCCCAGGGTGCATGGAAACAGATACTCAACGGGCATCTTATACAGGATCGCAAACCCCTGGAAGAGGAGATGGAATATATCAACTCCTTTATCAAAAATACATGTAATGTTCTTAAGACCACAGCCTCCCTGAATGTCACCTTTCAGGAAGTATATTTCACTAATGATTTCAAGATATTCGGCGATATTTCAGGCCTGATAGCCCTTTCAGGCGATGCTGAAGGCATACTGGGTATCACATTCTACTGGCCTTTGGCCAAGATAATAATTGCCAGAATGATGGGTGTAGAGCAGGACAAGATAAATGCCGAACTGATCCACGATGGTGTAGCGGAGATCGTGAACATGATAAGCGGATCAACCAAAAAGGACTTTGTGGGGCGTCCATATCACTTTGAGATATCGCTCCCCTCGGTAATTGTCGGAGGAGGGCATCAACTGGGACATCCCGGAAAGACCCCCATTGCTGTGCTGATTTTTAATGTGGATTATCAATATTTCGCACTCCAGGTATGTCTGGAGCCAAAAAACAATGGAAAAGGGCGGAAGATATGAAACTGATATTACCGGCAGTGCATAATAGCATCATTGACCGGCCTGTAATTTATTGCAATGCCCTTCTTTATGCAAGATACAGTCAACAATGAGCGACCGGAATAACATACTCCTTTTAAATCGTGATGAGAAATTTCTTGACACAATGGGAAATTCTCTGCGCAACTCAGGTTATTCAGTGACCACGGGAACGGAAATGAGGGAAGCCCTGACCGCGCTTTCGTCCAATTCCGTCGGCCTGATCCTGTGTGACAACAGATTAAAGGATGTAAGCGGCTACGACTTTATAGGGTTTTTAAAGAAGGACCCTCTCAGGGAAAATATACCCTTCATCTTTTGTGTGCCCCTCCAAGATCAGGGCAGGGCCATACAGGCATTTAAATCCGGGGCCGCTGATTTCATTGTCTATCCTATAGAACCTGAAGAGATTATTAAGCGCATCGGAGAAATATTTCCTTTAACAGGAAACGGCGGGAAAAAGATCCCCTCACAGGCAGACCAGCAGATAGATCTTAATGCCACGCAGATGAGAAAAATCGAGGCCATTCCCGGCAAAGAAAGACGCGACGATTCCCGTAGCTCCCTGCAACAGGCCATCAGGGTGGAGATATCGCGAAACGGCATCCTCTGGATTCCGGCACAGGTAAAAAACATAAACAGTAAAGGTCTGTTTCTGAAGACATCAATGCTGGGAAAGGCCGGAGTTGAGTTATATGTGAGAATTTCCATACCCACGGGGACATCAGTGATTAAAGGCCTTATAAAACATGTTACCTTTCAGGAAGATGATCCTTCTGCCGGCGCGGGAATCGGCATAGAGATGGAAAAAAGCATTCAATGGAAAGAATTCCTGCAATTTATCGCTTCTCATCTTCGAAAGGGAAACTCCGCGCCGGCAGCTCCAAAACCACAGGAGGTCAATCCTCCTTCACCAAAGAATATTGAGGCCACCATTCTCATCTCAAGAGACGAGGAAAAGAGCGAAGAAGAGCCATCCGGCCGGATGGATATTTCTCAGAAAAGCAAGGTCAGTTCATATGAACAGAGATTCTATCACAGCCTTATCGGCAAACAGCTCAACAATTACAAGGTCGTTTCATTAATAGGATACGGCGGAATGGGAGGAGTTTTTAAGGGATGGGATATTGCCCTGGAGCGGACTGTTGCGCTCAAGGTTATCTCTTTTGAGCTTTCCAACAAGGAAAAATTCAGGGAGATGTTTATTAAGGAGGCAAGGATGATCTCCCGGCTTGAAAACCAGAATATAGCCTCCATCTATCATATAGGAAATGAAAATCAGATCCTGTATTTTGCCATGGAATATATTGAAGGAGTGACTCTGGCGGACCTGATCCGAAAAGAGGAGAAGCTGAATTCATTAAAGGGTCTCGAATACCTGATTACTGTCTGCGAGGCACTGGATTTTGTCAGCAAGAAAAACATTATACACAGAGATCTGAAACCGGCCAATATAATGATCAGTGATCAGGATGTGATTAAAATAGTGGATTTCGGGGTGGCCAAAACCATTGATCTTAATGAAAAAAACAGGGAAGGCATCGTGGGCTCTCCCTATTATGTGTCTCCTGATGTAATACAGGGGCGGCCCCTGGATCAGAGGAGCGATATCTATTCTCTGGGCGCTTCTTTCTATCATGCCTTCACGGGATTTCCCCCTTTTGAAGGTGAAACCGCCGAAGATGTCCTCCTCAAATGCCTGGATGAAGACCTGGTGCCTTTGAAAAAAAAGAACCCGAAGGTATCGAACTCCCTTGGCAGGGTTATAGAAAAAATGATGGCAAAGAGGCCGGAAGAGCGTTACCAGAACTATAAAGAGATAATCAAGGAACTGAAATCATTGCAGTCAAAGGCGAGCAAGTTTGAAATATTGAGAAATGCCACTTTGATATTCAGGATAAAAAAATAAGTATTATAAAACCTTTAACCCGAACCGGACATAACGCCCTGTTCAGTTTCGTGAAAAATGGAGTCCAATTATGCACCCGAAAGGAAATACCGGCGATTATAACCGGACGTTTTTTTACCTTTTCAGGAACACCGGCAATAAAAACCCCGGGGAATTGACCCATAATCTGACCAGCGACGGAAGATACCGCATGGATAAGATGATCGGAAGAGGCTCAGCAGGCATAGTCTACAGGGCATGGGACAAACAGCATAAAAGATATGTGGCAATAAAGGTTACAGACAATATCACGGAAAATTTTGCCTCCGAAACAAGTCTTGAGGGAAGGCTCGAACATGAGAATATTGTTGCGATTTACGACTCCAGTTGCGGGTCTGAGATATCTTATATCATCATGGAGTATATACAGGGCGACACCCTTGATTTTTATTGCAATAAACAGAACCTGCTGCCCCTTTCCAGGGTCTGTGAGATTATTATCGAGGTCTGCAAGGGTCTGCATTATGCACACGAAAATGGTGTTATACATCGGGATATAAAGCCCTATAATATAATACTCAATAAACAGGGCATTCCGAAGATTATGGATTTCGGCATCTCTCTGAGGGTTGACAGCACCCAGTCTCTGGGTTTTCGCGGGACGCCCTCCTATATGTCCCCTGAACAGTTAAAAGGCGAGCCTGCCACGAAAGTAAGCGATATCTTTTCCCTGGGATGCGTCCTGTATGAACTTCTTGAGGGAGAAAAGGCATTTGATGAGGAGAATCCCTATACCACGATATATAAGATTATTAATGATTACCCGGCGCCCCTGTCAATATCAAACTCTCAGTTCAATGATCTTTTTCAGCGCGTTCTATCCAAAGCAATGGCTAAAAACCCTGAAGACAGATACCGCAACTGCAATGATTTTGCCTGTGAGCTCAGCAGGGTGCTGGCCCGAGTGAACAGCTATGAGAAGGCTCAAAAGAGGGTAAATTTTTCATATCTGACCGGCCGAATTAAGTCCGGGTTGGGAATATCCGGCACTGTAAGGGTGTAGTCAAAAAGGGCGGACGCAAGGCCCGCCCCTACGATTTATTGGTCAATCAAATCTCCCCAAAGATCATGCAGCGCATAAGAGGGTCCGGGGTTCTCCTGGAATGACCGAACCTGGTTCAGCGAGACTCTTCTTCCTCGAGGATTGATATGGTGCGTGCAATCTCTCCTCTGGTAACTCCCTTCCTCAGATCCTCCATTCTGGTCATCACATCCGCGAAACGGATTCCTTCGGCCGCACTGATCCATTCCAGTTGAAGCCTTTCAGGCCTTATCCCGAGCTTTTCCATCTTTTTCCGCACCTTTTCAACCCTTTTCTGAGTCCATTGGTTAGCGTCGATATAATGGCAGTCGCCGATATGGCAGCCGCTTACCAGTATTACAGGGACCCCCTTTTTGAATCCGTGCCAGATGAATTTATCATCCACGCGGCCCGAACACATTGTGCGTATAATCCTCGCGTTTGCGGGATACTGCAACCGTGAGACACCCGCGTAATCCGCGCCCGCGTATGAGCACCAGTTGCAGGCAAAGGTCAGTATCTTATCTTCCGGTTTTTCATCAAGCATGGCGTCTATCTGCGCGGTTATCTGGACGTCGGTGAAATGATGCATGGTGATTGCCCCGAAGGGACACTCCGCAGCGCATGTGCCGCAGCCGCTGCACGCGGCTGTGGCAACCTGCGCGGGCGTCTTTTTCTTTATGTCCACGGTTATGGCATTATAGGGACATACCTCGGCGCATTTACCGCAGGACCGGCAAAGATCAGGATCAACCTCCGATGTTATGGCCTCCGCGGTAATCTGATCGTTATGCATAAGCCGGATCGCGCGCACAGCCGCGGCCGAAGCCTGGGTCACGCTCTCTTTTATGTCTTTAGGCCCTTCGGCGCAGCCGGCGTAGAAGATGCCGCGCGTGGCAGCGTCCACCGGTTGAAGTTTGGGATGGGCCTCAAGGAAAAAGCCATCAGAGGTCAACTGCAGGCCCAGCATTTCCTGAAGCTTCTGTGTACCTGAAGCCGGTTCTATGCCTATTGCCAGCACCAGCATATCCAGTTCATAATATTCAAGGCTTCCTGTGACCGTGTTTTCCACTGCCACACGCAGGCTTCCGTTTGAAAGCTGTTCCACATTGCCGGGCAGCCCCCTCACATAGTGGGTCCCCAGCCTGCGGCTGCGGGTATAAAGATCTTCGAATCCTTTTCCAAAGGCCCGGATATCGATGTAAAACACCTTGACATCCATATCGGGGTAATGCTCTTTAAGCGCCAGGCTGCTCTTTATTGTGTTCATGCAACATATGTTGGAGCAGTATGGTTTACCCCTTCTCGCGGACCTGGAGCCCACGCACTGAATAAAGCCCACTGATTCAGGGCGTTTCTTATCTGTCGGCCTCAAGATCTGCCCCTGTGTCGGTCCCCCTGCGTTTACCAGGCGTTCGAATTCCAGGCTGGTCAGCACATTTTCAAAGCGCGTATACCCGTATTCGTCAAGTATTCTGGGGTCGTGAGGATCAAGACCTGTTGCCACGATTATTGTGCCGACACGTTCGCTGATGGTTTCATCCGACATGTGAAAGTCGATGCATTTTTTTTCGCACGCCTCATAGCACTTGTTGCAGACAGTCGGGTTATTGCCAAGGCACTCCTTTGGATTCAGGACATAGGCGGAAGGGACCGCTTGAGGAAAGGGTGAATATATTGCCTTTCGCGAGGAGAGCCCCATGTTGAATTCATCGGGCCGCACAACCGGACAGGCCTCCGCGCAATCGCCGCAGGCAGTGCATTCCTTCTCATTAACATAGCGCGCCTTTTTAACGATCTTTATATCAAAATTCCCCACATAGCCCTTTACTTCGGTTACTTCGCTCAGGGTGTGAACCGTGATTCGAGGATGCCGACCGGCATCTGTCATCTTGGGACCCAATATTCAGATGGAGCAGTCCATAGTGGGAAATGTCTTGTCGAGCTGGGCCATAACACCGCCAATGGACGGCTGCTTCTCCACCAAAATAACCTCAAAGCCGTTGTCGGCCAGATCCAGGGCTGCCTGAATGCCCGCCACTCCTCCTCCTATGATCAATGTGCGCTGAGTCATAGGAAGCTTTGATTCTGTAAGGGGCAGGTTATTACGAACCCGGGCCACCGACATCTTTACCAGATCCCATGCCTTGGCTGTGGCGGCCTCCTTATCACGCATGTGTACCCAACTGCACTGTTCGCGCAGATTGGCCATTTCAAGCAGATAGGGATTTAGTCCCGCGCTCTGAAGCATCTGCCTGAATGTGGGCTCATGCAGCCTTGGAGAACAGGAGGCAACCACTATGCGGTTTAGACCGTGTTCTTTAATATCCTCTCTTATCTCACGCTGGCCCGGCTCGCTGCATGCGTAGCCGATGCCCTTGGAAACGCACACATCCGGCAGACCCGCGGCCTTTTCAGCCACACCGTCACAGTCAACGCTCTGGGCAATATTCAGGCCGCAGTGACACACATAGACGCCGATGCGGATGTCATTCGCACCCGGTCTGCCAGTTGACACGGCGATTGTTTTTCGTGCTGATTCTGTCATTTTAATTTTTCACTCCCAGTATATCGTCTTTGCAATGGCGCTGATCACGTCCATCATTTCCATTTTAAGCTCATCGCCCATAAGAGCGTCTTCCATGGCGCACCGCAGGTGAATCTGGCATTTGGGGCACGCGGTGAGTAAAAGCCCCGCACCTTTGTCAGATATCTTTTTAAGCCTGTTAACCTGCATGGCCTTGCTGTAGCTGTCACATCCTGTCCATGCGCAGTTTCCACAGCAGTCTGATAATGTCTCCTTGCCGGGCTGTTCCGATATGCTGCCGGGCGCGAAATATTCAATCAGTTCCCGCGGAAGTGACGCCTGACCGTTGAAACGGCTTTGCCTGCATGCATCCTGAAAGGCCGCAGCCTTTTCCAAATGCCTGAAGCCCACGGCGCCCTTTTCGATCTCTCTTTTGAGGAACTCCTGCATGTGGGTGATTTTAACAGGAAGCTTGATCCCGTATTCTGAATATTCATTGACAAATGTATGGTGACATTCAGCGCAGGAGATTATCATCTCTTCAGCGCCGCTCTCTTCAATGGCCTTGGCATTGAGCCGGGCGAGATGAATAAAATTATCCCTGTCTCCGGTCCAGAGAAGGTCATGGCCGCAGCAGCGTTCGTTTTCCAGTACCATGGGTTCCACATCAAAAAAATTTAAAAGGCGAAGGCTGTCTACGAGTATTTTTTGAGTGTCTGTCTTAAGAAACTGGCCGAAAAATATATCAAAATATGCCGCGCACCCGCCGAAGAAAAGCACCGGCCCCTTTTTAACTGTCCGGATTGTCTCGGGAAGATCATTCCAGCGCCGGGGCTGAAGATCCTGAGAGGTCATGGCGCGCATGATGCTCTGAAAAAAACCTCCGTGCGCCGGCTCCTGAGTAAGTGTGCGGCGATGATAATAGATGCGCATGTCTTTAATAAATTCCGGAAAGTTGACCGCCGAAGGGCACCTTTCATAACACACACCGCAGGTAAGGCATGCATTGACAGCAGCCCTCACATCCGGATTATCAGCCCTGCCCGATATAATATCGTTTGCAACCGCGCGCGGAGAAAAGGCTTTTCCCGCCAGGGCAAGAGGGCATGCCGAGGTGCATTTGCCGCAATCCTGGCAGGAAAAGACATCATGTTTCGCGACTATCTCTTCAGGAGTGTATGCCTGCCCATCATCATACCACAAGGATGATGATGGACGAACAGGGCTTTTACCAATTTTTCTGATCAGGGCGGTAAATTCCTTTAAAAAGGCCAGCAGTTCATCGGACTGGTCGGGGAGAAAATTTATGAGACAAAGACGTTCTTCACCAAGTCCCAGAAGGGAAAGTATCTTTCGCGTATCACCGGCGTTTTTTTGGGCTGTCTGAGTTCCGCTGCCGTAGCGGCATGATCCTGTTTCACATCCCATTAATACAACGCCATCAGCGCCCATTTCAAAGGGCTTGAATAGCAATGCCTTGCTTATACGGCCGCTGCAGGGTATTCGGATCATCTTGACTTCGTTGGGTATGTCCGCCCTTTTGTCCTGAAGGGTCAGAAAAGCGGCATGGGGGCCCCAGTTGCAGCAGAACAATATTATTTTACAGTCATCCATTTGATCAACTCCCCAGCCTGCGGTCCAAGAGCAGTTCCTCAAGCGTCTGCTCCAGATAGGCCTGGTCCCTGAAGGGGCTGTCCGCCGCGTTTGTCGGACACACTGAAATACAATTGCCGCAACCCTTGCACAGAATGGCGTCTGCCACAGCCACATATCCTCCGAGGTTATTCGGTTTCAGGGATATGGCCTGGTAGGGGCATACCTGAAGACATCGGCCGCAGCTTCTGCAGAGGGACTCGTTTATTGTAACTGAAAAACCCCGGTACTGTCGGGGGCCTCTTGGCATAGCGGCTGCAACCAGAACCGCCGCTGCCATACCCTGTGTATTTTTGGACATCTGAATGCCCGGAGGGTCGGCAAGAAACAGGCCTGATATCGAGGTCGATCCAGGGATCATAAAAGGCACACCGGTTTCCCCGCGCTTCTGCATTCTGGATTGCACGGTTTTAGCGGGCAGGTCGCGATGAGTATGATAGAGTGCGATATTGCGGGATTTTTCTCCCAGGATCACACAACCCACTGAAAATGTTCGTTCCACGCCATCTCTGGCCACGCGAACCCGGAAATCTCCAAGGGTTCCGCTTACTGAGGTTGCCCCGGAACCTATGAATCCATGAATGTTTGAATGTTCAGGAGAGCTTTCAAGCGGATTTTTTTCGGTTCCGAACATGTAAATCTCAAACCCGAGATGTGCGAGAGTAAGGGCGCTTGTAACAGCCGCCTCAGTATGGCCCAGCACCGCGGTGGTAAAGTTAAAGGCCCTCGACGGCGCAGGAAAGGGAAGCAGCCTGACGGCGCGTCCGATACTGCGGTTTATCAGGCCCTTAAAGGCTTCGACCGCCAGAGACTCATCCTGATTCATCAGCCTTAACACCTCGCCTCTCAGGTTGCATGTCTGCACCATGGAACGGCTGATTCCTGTGCCCCTGAACAGCCCCTCCTTTAGCCTGCTGCGCTGATCCGTGCAGGCGCTGCATATATAATCCAGAGGGCAGCATACACAGGAGGCCAGAACAATGCGGGTTAAGGCCTTGTCCCTCACGCATTCGAGTATCCGGTTGATTCCTTCCGGAATGCAGGCCGATGCAAGAGCTTCAACGTGTGCAATATCCTTTCTGCCGCGAAGACTGGTGAGATAGTCATTCATCTCTTCTGACCATCCGAATGAATCATTGCACCGGCAGGCAAAGACGCCGATTCTTATCTCCCCTGTGAGCCCGGTGTCAAGCGGAACAGATGATATTATATGGCCCTTCGGCCTGGAAGCCGTCTCCTTGAGCAACATCATGGCCTTGGCTGCGGCGGCAAAACCCCGCTGCATCATTGTATAGATATTTGTTTTGGCGCTGGGCGGGCCATAGGCGCGTATGACATCCTCACCTTTGATGTCAAGGGCCATATCTGGGTCGGCAATTATCAGGACTCCGGTGTTTTCGGTAATATGCAGAGCCTCCTCAGCATGAAATATTGCGCCGATTTCACCGCATGCGGATTCGCATTCAAGACACTCGGAGCAGACTCCGCACTGAAGACAGCGCGCCGCTTCAGTATTCATCAGGTTTTCATCATAACCCAGGGAGACCTCCCTGAAGCTGTCACACCTCAAATCTGCAGATATCTCCGGCATTTCTACACGGGCTGTTTTTTCTATTCCGGCATCCAACGGCTCGAAATCCCTGTTCTCAGGCCTTTGAGGCCTTCGCCCGGGCGTATCAGAACCAGTCAGATCCCTCATAACACATGCCGCTGCCTTGCGGCCATCGGCCATGGCACTGACCACAGATGTTGCACCGGTAACTGCATCACCTGCGGCATATACACCCTTTGCGCCTGCGTGCGCCTTATCATCTGTTATCAGATAACCGCTGCGGGTTGTGTTGAGATCTCTGCCTGATATCACCCCCCGATAGGCGCCTGACTGGCCTATAGCCACAAAGGCATAATTATATGCCTCTTCAAAGGGCCTGCCCTCAGGAATGATTTCAGGCCACGCTATACCCTTATCGTCTTTTGGTCCCGGTCTGGTTGGTTTGAACCGAATCCCCTGCAGCATGCCGTCGCTTCCTGTAAACTCTATAACCTGGCTGCTGTCCCGAATGATAATCCCATCATTCGAAGCGCCTTTTACCTCATGCGGGTCCGCTGGGATGTCATGCTTTGCAAACCATGAAAATATAGTTACTTCTGCGCCCGCCCTTTTAAGGGTTCGCGCGAGATCAAAGGCCGCATTGCCGTCTCCTATTACCGCGACCCTTTCTTCAAAGCGTGAAATGCCGTCGCGGTAAAACCGGTTCAGAAAATCAAGGCAGCCCTGAACGCCTTTCAGATCCTCTCCCGGCACATTCAGACGGCGGTCCGCCCAGGAGCCGGTCGCCAGTATCACGGCGTCATGGTTCTCCTTCAGCCCGGCCAGATCAGCCGGAATATCAACAGGACAATCTGTGATGATTTTAACGCCTTCTTTCTTAATGGCCTCTATTTCCTCGTCCAGAATTTCCCTGGGAAGCCTGTGAGGGCCGATCCCATATCGCAGCAGACCCCCTGCCTCTTTTTCCTTTTCAAATATGGTCACATTAAAGCCGTGGCGGGCCATGTTCGCGGCGCAGGCAAGACCCGCGGGGCCGGAGCCTATAACAGCAATATGCTCCTTTCTCCAGGGTTTTTTAACTTCGCTAGGCGCGTCTTTTTCACTTACGATAGCGTCATAGACAAATCGTTTGATGTCCATTATTGCAAGAGGATCATCAATATCAGCCCTTCTGCAAACAGCTTCACAGGGATGAGTGCAGATGCGTCCGCAGATGCCCGGCAGCACATTGTCCCGCCGTATCAGGGCAAGGGCCTCCCTGTATCTTCCGGCCCTGGCAAGGGCGATATATCCCTGAACATTCACGCCAAGGGGGCATTCCGCCTGACAGGGCAGTTCTCTGCGTTTATCTATAGTCACACTTCCCGGAAGGCTCAGGCGGCTGCTCATTTTAATGGGCTTGTTTCCGTTTCTGTCAATAACAGGACAGACCTCCACGCACCTGCCGCAAAGGGTGCAATAGTCAGGGTTTACAAATGTCTGCGCCTTTTCGATCTGCACGTTAAATCCCTGACGGCTGTGCCGGATCTTTTGAACTGTGGCCGGCATAACAGTCTGAATGCCCGGATTCCGAAGTATGCGGATCAGGCCGGGCCTGAATGCATAATTAAAGGTGACGCCTGATTCAAACCTGTATTTATCATCTGCAAGCCTTTCATTAAGATCCGGTCCTTCATCCACAACAGTCACGGGTATGCCCAGCTCGCCGAGCTTGGCGGCCGCGGAGATTCCCGCAGGGTTGGCGCCCAGCACCATGACATTATGAAGCCGGTTCTTCGGGTTTTTCATTCAACAACTCCTGTTTGACCTGATGCCTTTTTCCTGCGTCCTTTTAGTCTGGCCCGGGCGTGTTCCCAGCCCCGGTCAAAGGCCTTTAAATTTATCTGCACGGTCTTGGGCGGAACGGATTCGGCAACCGTGTTTTTGGCGGATTCTATGGAGATGATTTCACTGACGCCCACAAAAAACCCGGTCATAATGATGTTGGCCATCATTTTCAGGCCCATCTCTTCGGCAAACTTGGTGGCCGGAATGGCATAACAGTCTGCCTCGTCCGGGGTCTTTACAAGGTCCTGGTCCACAATAAGCATTGTGTCGCTTTTGATCTGGTCCCTGTATTTGTCATAGCCGGACTGGGACATGCATACAAGGATATCGGGCTGGGTTATATAGGGGTAATATATCTCCCTGTCTGATATGGTCATCTGCACACTGCATGATCCTCCCCTTGATTCAGGGCCGTAGGACTGCACCAGGGAACTTTCAAGCCTGTCTCCAATGGCTGCGGCCTTACCTATAATGCGGCCCGCCATGATTACTCCCTGCCCTCCAAAACCTGTTATGATGATCTTCTTTTCCATCTTTTGATTCCCGGTTTAAAAAATCCTGCATGTCCGGTCATAATTCTCTATGCAGGTCGGCCTTTCGATATTTACGAATTCGCCGAGAACAATGCCCTTTTTAAAATCCACATCCAGTTCCGCGGGATGAGCATTATTGCGGATTATGGTTTTATCCTGGTATATCTTCAGTGAATCCATGGCAGTTTCCTTGTTTTTTCTGCCGTAGTTTGTCGGACACGGGGCCAGGACCTCAATAAAGGAGAATCCGCTTTTTAAAAGGGCGGTCTGAATGCAGTCTGTAAGCTCCCGTGTGTGCAGCATGGTCCACCTGGCCACAAAAGTGGCGCCCGAGGCCCATGCCATCAGGGGCAGATTGAAAGGCGCCTCGGGATTGCCCATCGGGGTGGTGGTTGTCTTTGCCTGAAAGGGGGTCGTGGCAGCCACCTGTCCTCCGGTCATTCCGTAATTGAGATTGTTGACGCAGATAACAGTTAAATCGATATTTCTGCGGGCCCCGTGAATAAAATGGTTCCCGCCAATGGCAAAGAGATCGCCGTCACCGCTGAAGACCACCACATTCAGTTCGGGATTTCCCAGCTTCAGTCCCGTGGCAAATGGGATGGCCCTTCCGTGGGTTGTATGAAAGGAATCAAGATTTACATAACCGGCAGCCCTGCCCGTGCACCCTATTCCCGACACCATCGCGGTCTTTTTAAGATCAATTCCGCTGGACTTCATGGCATAAAGACAGGATGAAAAGACTGTCCCTATACCGCATCCAGGGCACCATATATGAGGAATGCGGTCTGTTCGAAGCAGGTCGTCCAGGGGATGGACAAGCCCGTTATCTGATCTCTTCTTTGCTTCGGAGGTCATCAGAATATCTCCTTTATCTTATTCAGCACCTGTTCGGGAGTAATCACTGTGCCTCCGGCATGTCCTACAAGATGACAGGCCGCGCGCCCGCCTGCGCAGCGCATAACCTCAAGGTGTATCTGTCCGAGGTTAATCTCAACCGTGATAAATCCTTTTATTCGTGCTGCCAGGGCCATTATCTGTTCCTCTGCAAACGGCCATATGGTAATAAGCCTCAGAAGACCCACCTTGTATCCCATTGTCCTGGCCTGATGCATGGCGGCCAGGCTGGTGCGCGCGGAAATACCATATGATACAAGCACTATTTCGGCGTCTTCCAGTTGATGCGCCTCTGTCATAATAATATCATCGCGGTTATCCAGTATCTTGCGGGTAATACGCTCGACCATCCCGGCCTGGGCCTCCACTGTCATTTCAGGATAACCCCTTTCATCATGGGTCAGCCCTGATATGTGAACATTATACCCGTCACCCGCAGAGGGCATTGGGGCAACCCAGTTGGGACCCGGTTTATAGGGCCTGAAGCGGTCCTTTCGGCCCTTTGGTTTTACGCGGGAGATGATCTCGATCTCTTCCGGTCTGGGGATGATCACCTTTTCACTCATGTGGCCGATGACCTCATCGGTCATCACAAACACGGGTGTGCGGTATTTTTCACTCAGGTTAAAGGCCGTGATGGTCTGGCTGAATATCTCCTGGGCGGAAGAAGGGGCAAGTGCGATAATCTCGTAATGTCCGTGAGACCCCCACCGGGCCTGCATCATGTCCGCCTGGGCCCCCATTGTGGGAAGGCCTGTGGATGGTCCCGCCCGCTGAACGTTTACCACGACACAGGGCGTTTCGGTGCAGATAGCAAGCCCGATATTTTCCATCATAAGACTGAATCCCGGACCTGACGTGGATGTCATGCTCTTCTGCCCGGCCCAGGAGGCGCCAAGTATGGATGCCATGGCCGCGATTTCGTCTTCCATCTGGATAAAGGTTCCTCCGACCTGTGGAAGACGTTCCGACATCCTTTCGGCAATCTCGGTAGCAGGGGTGATGGGGTATCCGCCGAAAAACCGGCAACCTGCCGCGAGGGCCCCCTCGGCGCATGCCTCGTCGCCTGTTATGTAATGTTCACCTGTAAGAACAGCCGATTTCATTTTTTTAACTCTTCGCCTCTACAGAGTATATGGCAAATTCAGG
This sequence comes from uncultured Desulfatiglans sp., assembly GCA_964547435.1. Taxonomy (GTDB): domain Bacteria; phylum Desulfobacterota; class DSM-4660; order Desulfatiglandales; family HGW-15; genus CAZJOB01. Next base: position 14,657 of record CAZJOB010000030.1, read on the forward strand.
GCAAATAATCTCGCAGTAATGACAATTGACACATTCACCAGGTTTGACCACTTCGGGAGGATGATAGCCTTTGCTGTTGAAACGGGGAGAAAAGGCAAGGATATCCCTGGGACAATACTCAATACAGTAACCGCATCCCTTGCACCGGTCCTCAATGATACAGACAGTGCCTTCGGTAATCTCAATTATGTCCGTGTCAAACGGAACACGCCAGAATTTCATTTGTCAGCCCTTTATCCTGGTTAATTTGTCTTGTTAAAACGTCAGACGTTTATACATTATAACAACACCAAGATCAAGCTGTTTTTTTGACTATGGCAATTCTTTTTTGAGACTCCCCCCTGTTTTTAGCCTGAGCATCTCAAATTAACAGGATGCCTCTTTCTCGCTTCTCTCGTATACAAGGGTCAAAACATCATTTATGGGGTCGGATTTCGCCACTTTCACCATAATCTTTTCACCGGACCTGAGTTTTGAACCGGTTTCTCTCTTTATTTCCACTGTCAAAAGAAAATCCGTGAGAATCACCCTGTATCTGCTTTTCATCACCTCCAGCACAATCGCGGGGAGTTCAGCGCCTGTGCGGTCCTGAAGGTATCTCTGTATCCAGTACATTGTCCTGTTTCTTTTTACTGTATTAAGATCCTTCAGACCTGTCTGCACCTGCAATCTTATTTTTTCCATGGCCTCCTTATTGTATGGGAGGGCCCTGTTAAAGATAAAACTCGTCATCTGTCTCTGGCTTATGAGATCAAAATACCTTCTGATCGGGGAACTTAAGTGGGAATATGCCTCCAGTCCCATTCCCGAATGGGGAGAAGGCTCCATGCTGATCTTTAGGGGATATAGCTTCTTTCTCTGTCTGAAGACATAATATATGTAACCATTTTCATCAATTGAAAGCTTCTCGCTCGCCTCCTTCTGCGCGCGATAAAATATGGGAATGTTATTATCTCCGCAGAATCTGGCTGCGAGCCAGTTATACAGGATCATCAGTTCTGACACTATCATGCGTGATGGGCTGTCCTGAGAAACCAGCCTGCCGTCCACCCGCGAATTATCATCCACGCTGATATCCAGTTCAGGCAGCGATAGAGTCATGGCTCCCTGTTCAACCCTTTTAAGAAGAAGTTTTTCACACAGCCTGCAGGCCCTCTGGAATCTCAAATCCTCTGTGTTATGACATATATCATTGACATGATCATAGGTAAGCTGTTCCCTTACCTTTATTATGCTCGGAACAAACCTGTAACCCAGCATTGTTCCGGATTCATCAAAATCAACCAGCAGGGACAGGGCATGCCGGTCGCAATCTTTTATAAGACTCAGCCGGTTGTGGGACAGATCAGGGGGAAACATCGGAATCTGGCGTCTGGGCAGGTATAATGAGGAACATCTGGTCATTGCCTCTGTATCCAGGGCAGTATCCATGTCAACAAGGGATGCGACATCAGCTATATGTATGCCCACCTGCATGTGATCATCCAGAAGATCTATGCTCAGGGCGTCATCGAAGTCCATGGTAAGCGGGCCGTCAATGGTGAATATATTAAGATCTCTCAGGTCTTCGCGCCTCTCCGGGCTGTTTGGCATCCTGTTTATTCTCTCTGCCTCTTCTATCTGTTCATTCGTGAAGTTTTCTTTGATTCCAAGGCGAAGAATATCCAGATTCTCATCCCTGTCCCAGACCCCGAGACTTACAAGTATATTCCTTGTTTCTGCCGTATCCGCTATTCCCGCCCTTAATAAAACCTCTCTGCCATATTCAAAATCAGGGGCCTCCCTGTCATACAGGGCTATATTTATCAGAAGATCAACTGTCTCTCTGTTATTCTCGATTTCCGGTTTTATGTCACCCTTAAGCGCGGCCTTCAGCCATCTGCTTCCTTTAGCAAGGCCCTCTTCCTTTAATGCCTCCTCCTCTCTCTGCCTTATTATGTTTTCAACCTTTTCACCGGAATTGGGCTCAAAACGGCCATCCTTCATTTTAAAATACAGCTTGTCGTAAAAGAGCGCCCTTAAAACCGCGGAGACATGATCATCGGCAACCTCTTCTCCAAAACTGAGCTGTGCGAGATATTTATAGTTATAACTTTCATTTTCATCTTGAATAAGCTCCCAGAGTTCCCTGACATTAACCTGTTCCTTCAGCCTCTCCCTCAGGGAATCCAGGTTCTTTAACCTGACCAGGATCTCTTCCCTGGCGCCATCCGGGTCGATGCCTGAAGCGGAGGTAAGAATAGCCCGTTTCAGGGAAAGATTGACCTCGCGGTTCAAGGCAGTCAGAAGATGAAGTTTTGCGCCCTTGTCCTGAATGCACAGGGAACACACAAACTTTCCCTGCTCAATATATTCTATTATTTTTCCCCTGGACATATTCCCTGTTTATTCATGAGTTTCATCGTTACAAATCCATTCTGTTTAATATAACCCGGCATAAAACAGCTTTTTA
>CAZJOB010000031.1:0-16877 GCA_964547435.1 uncultured Desulfatiglans sp.
AGAATGCCGGTTGTCCTGGGGACCCTTGTTGTCTGGGTCGCATGCTGGTTAATATGTGATCGTGAGGTGAACAGAGGAATAGAAAAGGCCTGCATGATTTTTATGCCCCTGTTATTTATACTTACCATCATACTTGTGTGCTGGACTGTTCAGCTTGACGGGGCCTGGGATGCAATAAAAAAGATGTATCTTAAACCTGACTGGAATCAGATAAATTTTATAACGAATCCTGATGCGGCCAAGGTCTGGATCAGCGCCTTCGGGCAGATCTTTTTTACCCTGTCCCTTGGTTTCGGAATAATGATTGCCTATGCCAGTTACCTGCCCGATAAGACGGACATACCGGGCAGCGCCATTTGGACAGTTGTAATTAATTGCTCTTATTCCTTTATCGCGGGATTCGCAGTGTTCGGGATCGTGGGTTATATGGCTGTCCAATCGGGAACGGAATTCAGCGAGGTGATTAAAGGCGGTCCTCAGCTTGCCTTTGTCGTCTATCCCGAGGCGATTCGTCAGTTGCCTGTTGGCCAGAATCTGTTCGCATTCATGTTCTTTCTTGTGCTGGTGCTGGCGGGACTCTCTTCAGGCGTTTCTTTAATTGAGGCATTTTCATGTTCTTTGATAGACAAGTTCGGTTTTTCCAGAAAAAAAACTGTTACATATACATGTATCGCAGGTTTTCTGGGAAGTCTGATTTTTACTACAAGATCGGGGCTGCTCATACTTGATATCACTGACTATTATGTTACAAATTTCGGTTTAATCATTGCCGGGCTGCTTGAATGTGTGCTTGTGGGCTGGGTTCTGAAGGCATCTGTTGTCAGATCGCATATCAACAATGCAGGCGGACACCGTGTAAATCGGATATGGGATATCTGTATCAGGTATATAACTCCCCTGTTTCTTCTGATAATTCTGGCAAGATCAATAATGAGCGAACTGCGTGAAAATTACGGCGGATATGAGACCTGGCATCTGATTGTATTCGGCCTTTGCTGGGTGATTGTACCGGTATTCGCGGGGATTATCCTGAGCCGGTTTAAATGGGGCACAACGCAGGAGTGTTCAAATCCGTCCGAACTGTCCTGAATAAACATTTTTTTATAAGATTTATTATATGGAAAACATAAGAAATTTTAGTATTATCGCGCATATTGATCACGGTAAATCGACCCTTGCCGACCGGCTTATACAGAAGACCGGCATGGTGGACATCAGACAATTCCGGGATCAGATCCTTGACAACATGGATATCGAGAGGGAAAGAGGCATAACCATTAAGAGTCAGGCCATAACCCTGCCATATACCAGCAGAAGCGGAGAGGTCTATGAACTGAACCTGATCGACACCCCCGGGCATGTGGATTTTTCGTACGAGGTATCCAGGGCACTGGCCTCATGTGAAGGCGCCCTTCTGGTGATAGATGCTTCCCAGGGCGTTGAGGCCCAGACCCTTGCCAATATGTATGCCGCCATGGAACAGGATCTTGAAATAGTCCCTGTCATCAACAAAATAGACCTGCCTTCGGCTGATGTTGAGATGGTAAAGGAGCAGATTGAAATAGACCTTGGTCTGGATTCCGACATGGCTATTCTCTGTTCAGCCAAGGAGGGGACCGGCATCGACGAGGTCCTCGAGGCAATCACCAAATACGTACCGCCTCCAAAAGGAGAGGCTGACGCCCCGCTCAAGGCCCTGATATTTGACGCCAGTTATGACTCCTTCAGAGGCACCATCATAAGCGTCAGAATCTTTTCGGGAAGGATATCCGCCGGAGATATAATTCGTTTTATGTCAAACAGGGCAACCTACCGGGTTGAAGAGGTAGGCCGTTTCGCTCTTAAGAGGGAGCCCCGAAAGAACCTGCGCGCCGGAGAGGTGGGTTACATAATCGCGGGGATTAAAACCGTGAGTGACACAAGCATAGGGGATACAATCACTCTCGATACAGCTCCTGCCCCCGAACCTCTTCCGGGATTCAGGGAGGCAAAGCCCGTTGTCTTTTCTTCCATATATCCTGTAAGTTCCGATGATTACGAGGCCCTAACATACGCCCTTGAAAAATATAAACTGAATGACGCCGCCTTTATATATCAGAAGGATTCATCTGCCGCGCTGGGCATGGGCTTTCGCTGCGGTTTTCTTGGTCTTTTACACCTGGAGATCGTGCAGGAACGCCTTGAAAGGGAGTATGACCAGTCAATAATAATGACTGTGCCATCTGTGGAATATCACTTTGTCCTTACCAACGGACAGGAGGTAAAGATTGACAATCCTCTTTATTATCCTGATCCGGCGACAATAGACAAGGCCCTGGAACCCTATATAAAGACAAGCATATTGATACCCGAGAGGTATATGGGAGTGGTGATGGACCTGTGTCTCGAACGAAGAGGTGAGAATTCGAGATTCAATTACCCCACGCCCGGCAGGGTGGAGATCAATTTTGATATGCCCCTGGCTGAGATAATCTATGACTTCTATGACAGACTGAAGACAGTGACGCAGGGTTATGGGTCATTTGATTATGAGCTCCTGGATTACAGGGTTAACAACCTGGTCAAGGTTGACATACTGGTCAATTCCGAAAGGGTTGATGCGCTTTCACAGATAGTGCATCATGACAGGGCAAGGGCGAGGGCCCTTCATGCCTGCGATAAACTCAAGGACGAGATACCGAGACACATGTTCAAGATAGCGGTACAGGGTGCTATTGGAGGCACTATAATAGCCCGCTCCACTATTGCCCCATTCAGAAAAGACGTTACCGCAAAATGTTATGGAGGGGATATCACCCGCAAGAGAAAGCTGCTTGAAAAGCAGAAAAAGGGCAAAAAACGCATGAAGATGGTTGGTTCGGTAGCTATTCCTCAGAGCGCCTTTGTGGCGGTGTTTAAGTCGGACAGTAAGTAGGTGTGCGAGATTATCAGACATGGATGTTAAATGACAGGCTGTTTTATATCTCGTGCCGTTTCTCACCCGGTGTATGGTTTAAGGTATACGGTATAAGGCATAGACAGGGACCGTAAACCGTACACCATAAACCTTAAACCTTTTCTAAAATTCTACCATGCCTCTTTCAGATCTTACATCCCAAAAATCTCATATCCCACATGCCGGACTCTATGTCCACATCCCCTTCTGCAGGTCAAAGTGCCCCTATTGTGATTTCTACTCGGTTGCTTCAACTTCCCTCAGACCTGCATGGATGAAGGCCCTTAAGCAGGAGATAATGCTTTATAAGGATCGCTTCGGTCCCTTTGACACCATCTACCTCGGCGGAGGAACGCCATCATTGCTTACTCCGGGTGAATTGGAAGATTTAATGGTCTGTCTGAGGAAAAATTATCGATTCAGTGATGATGCTGAAATAACGATTGAAGCGAATCCGGGAGACATGGATGCTGAAAAGATCAGCGCGCTTAAATCTCTTGGCTTTAACAGGATCAATCTCGGAGTTCAGTCTCTGGATGACAATGATCTTCGGTTTCTGGGCAGAGGCCACAGCGGGAGGGAGGCTGAGGATGCCCTTAACAGTCTGAGGTCATCAGGTTTTGACAATATCGGGGCGGATCTTATCTATGGCCTCGAGACACAGGACATGGCCAAATGGCTGAATACGCTTGAACGAATCAGTCATTTCAGACCGGAACACCTTTCCTGCTATCAGTTGACCATAGAGGAAAGGACTGTGTTCTGGAAGAAAAAAAAGGATAACAGCATTAAACTGCTGAATGAGGCGCAGGAAAGGGCATTTTATCTGAAAACATCCGATTTTCTGGAGGAACAGGGCTATATCCATTATGAGATATCCAACTTCAGCATAGACGAGGCCCATTGCTCAAGACACAACCTAAAATACTGGAAACGGGTTCCTTATCTGGGTTTAGGCCCTTCCTCCCATTCGTTTCAGGACATGTCGCGCTGGTGGAATCACAGATCAATAAGAAGATATTGCGAGGATCTGGGAAAAGGGAGGCTTCCGGTTGAAGATGAGGAGACGCTGACAAACGAGCAGGAGGAGATGGAGATCATCTCCCTGGGATTGAGAACAAGGGAAGGTCTTGATATGGATAAGATTGGTCCTGGAAAAAAAGCAGAAAAAAACCTGGCCCTGCTGGTGAAGAAGGGATACCTGAAAATAGAGGATAACAGGGTAATACCCACAAAAAAAGGGTTTCTGGTGGCTGATCGTCTTCCCCTCTATTTTATGAATTATATTTTGACAAAGCAATGATATAGGTTATATAAAAAATTACAGTGATATTGCAGCGGTATAAGGTTTAAGGTACAAGGTATACGGAAAAACCAAAAGGACCTGCAGGGGTCCCGCGATAAAAGCCCCGGTATGTGCTGTGACTTTTTATCGAGGTCAAAAAAGACCTCGTTTCTTATAGATTGTCGCGAAGCGGCATAAACAGCTTTTTACTAGTTCATCAAAGGTTGAGATCTGTCTTTTTTTTATTGGTGTATAGAAGAGGTTAACTATATGGTCTTCAACACGATTCTTTATATTGCTCTAACTGTTTTTTTGGCGGGACTGATCTTTAGAGTCTCTTCCTGGTTTTTCAGGACAACCGGCCCTGCTGCCCCGAATATCAGTTCATCCGCCAGGTTTTCAGCATTTATCAAAGGTTTATTCTCTGTCATATTCAGCAGAAAAATCCTCACGATTATAAAGGTATTTATAATTGATGTGATCCTTCAGAGAAGGATATTTAAAGAAAGCATCCTTCGATGGGTAATGCATATGATGATTTTCGGGGGATTTATGTTGCTTTTCCTGATGCATGCCCTGGGAGAGATAATTACTGCGTCTGTTTTCAGCAATTACTACTCGACGCTCAACCCGTTTTTCTTTTTAAGAGACCTGTTCGGACTGATGGTGATTATAGGGGTTCTGATAGCCGTGTGCCGCCGGTTTATAATAAGAGCCCCCCGGTTCAGATCAAACATAATGGATAAATACGCCATTATAATTGTCGCGGTCATAATACTCTCAGGCATTTTTCTCGAGGGCCTTAAGATCACCTCCTATTCGGACTTTACCGGAATGGTGGAAGACTTCGCAGGTCTTACTGATGAAGATGAAATAATCGCTCTGGAGAGCCTGTGGGTCAGTGAATTCGGCCTGGTTTCGCCCAATGTCTCAGGACCATTTGAAGAGGGTGTTATTGAGTTGGGCGCCGAACTCCATGAGATGAACTGTGTGTATTGCCATTCTTCGCCAAAATGGGCATTCACCGGTTACATAAGCTCCATGGCAATGGCTCCGGCAGCGGTTTATCTGGATCAGGCCGGGATTACTGACATCCTTTACTATATCCACATTCTTGCATGCTTCGCGGGACTTGCGCTGCTTCCCTTCAGCAAGATGTTTCACCTTATCTCCACTCCCATAAGCCTGCTTGCCAATTCGGTTATGGAAAAGGAGACCTCCATGCCTGCCAACATAGCCACCAGGCAGGTAATGGAACTGGACGCTTGCGTTCACTGCGGGACATGCAGCCGTTTCTGTTCGGCCATGATGGGATATGAAGCGCGTGAGAATCCATACATCCTTCCCTCGGAAAAAATGGTTATACTGAAAAGACTTACATGGCGCAAAAAACTTGACAGCCGGTCATTTAAAGCCCTGCAGGAAGGCATTTATCTCTGCACCAACTGCGACCGATGCACGGTAGTCTGCCCGTCGGGGATCAATCTTCGGGAATTGTGGCTGGGTGTAAGAGAAAAATTTGTTCAAAAGGGAGTGCCTGAGCCGTTTATGCTGTCGCCACTGTCTCTGGTCAGGGGCCTTAACAGCAAGACGCTCCCCGATGATCAATACGCGGGGCCCCTTGAGACTGTAAAAAAGGCTGTGTCAGGCCGGTTCGATTCACTTAATGACCCTGAAAAATCCATATCGCTTCCTGCTTCCGGAGTGAATGATGGTTCCGGGCTTGAAATAACAGACAGTACATATGCCTACTGTTTTGAATGCCGTAACTGCACGACAGTCTGTCCGGTCGTGGACTGTTATGACAATCCGCAGGAGAGGCTGGGATTGCTGCCTCATCAGATCATGCGCTGCCTTGGCCTGGGTCTCGAAGAAATGGCATCGGGGCCTGATATGCTATGGGAATGCGTGACATGTTATCAATGTCAGGAGCACTGTCCGCAGCAGGTGAAGGTGGCTGATATCCTCTATGAGCTTAAAAACACGGCCGCAAAAAGACCGGATGACAGGAGATCAACAGACCAGATAGAGGTGAAGATGTGAATATGAGATACGCTTTATTTATAGGTTGTCAGATACCGGCCAGGGCGCCTCAGTATGAAATGTCCGCAAGGGCAGTGCTTAAGAAACTGAATATTGAACTGGTTGATGAACGGCAGTTTAACTGCTGCGGATATCCGATGCGTGACACCGACTACAGGGCATTTCTGCTTTCTTCAGTAAGGAACCTGGCGCTGGCCGAGAGGCTGGGTCTTGATATGCTGGTAATGTGCAAGTGTTGCTTCGGCAGCCTTAAGAAGGCTCAGGATGTCATGAAGTCTGAAGGGGAGATTCAGGATGAAATAAGGGCGATTCTTAAAAGAGAGGGTCTTGTATATGAAGGGAGTAAAAAAATAAAGCATCTCCTTTCGGTGCTTTTTCACGATATAGGGCCCGATGCCCTGAAACCTGTGATATCAAGGCCCTATAAGGATTTGAAGATCGCTGTCCACAACGGATGTCACGCCCTGAGACCCAGCAGTATAACAGAGTTTGATGATCCGGTCGCGCCGGTTATATTTGACAGGCTTGTTGAACTGACCGGAGCTGTCAGTGTGGACTGGAACAGAAAACTGGAATGCTGCGGTTCTCACGCCATGGGAATAAACAACAATATATCCATGAAACTGACAGAGAAGAAACTAGCCGGCAGCATTGAATCAGGCGCGCAATTTCTATGCACAGCCTGCCCTTACTGCCAGATCCAGTTTGACACTGTACAGGATATGATCCTGGCCGATGACGAAGAAATGAAGGGCATGGGGTCTATTCTGTATACACAGTTGCTGGGTCTCTCCATGGGCATTGATCATGAAAAACTCGGAATAAAAATAAACAAGATCGATATTAGCAATATAGAATCCTACTTGAGTGAGGGATAGAAAATGTCAAAAGAAAAGGTCGGCTCAGTGCTGGTAGTCGGCGGCGGAATCACAGGGATGCAGGCGGCCCTTGACCTGGCCAATTCAGGGTTTTATGTCTACCTGGTTGAGAGGTCCAGTTCTATTGGAGGGATGATGTCACAGCTTGATAAGACATTCCCCACCAATGACTGCGCCATGTGAATTATCTCGCCTAAACTGGTCGAGGTCGGCCGGAATATAAATATAGAGCTTTTAACCCTCTCCGAAATCAACGGCATATCCGGTGAAGAGGGTAACTTTGAGGTCAGCGTAACACAGCACCCGCGCTATGTGGATATGAATAAGTGTATAGCCTGCGGACTCTGCGCTGAAAAATGTCCCAAAAAGGTGCCTGATGAATATGATGAGGAGCTTGTCAACAGAAAGGCCATCTATGTGCAATATGAGCAGGCTGTTCCCCTGAAATATGCGATTGATCCGGAGCAGTGCCTCTATCTTACCAAGGGAAAATGCAGGGCATGTGAGAAATTCTGCCCTGCCGGCGCTATAAATTTCGAAGACAGCGCAAAGGACCTGATGCTCAATGTCGGGGCTGTTGTGCTTTCCAACGGGGGAGAGGTCTTTGATCCGGGGACCCATGACACCTATGGGTACAGGAAATATCCGAATATTGTAACCAGCCTTGAATTCGAGAGGATACTGTCTGCCTCCGGACCCTATGGCGGCCACCTTGTAAAGCCGTCCAACAAAAAGGAGCCGGAAAAGATCGCCTGGATTCAATGTGTCGGTTCCAGGGATGAGCACCTTGAGGGCAGGGGATACTGCTCTGCTGTCTGCTGCACCTATGCCGTAAAGGAGGCAATGCTGGCCAAGGAGCACACCAAGGGCCTGGACGCCGCGATTTTTTATATTGATATACGCACCAACGGCAAGGACTTTGAGAGATACTACAACCGTGCAAGGAATGACATGGGGGTCAGGTTTATAAAGTCAAGGATTACCAATATCCTTCCGGTAAAGGAGGATGACAGGCATCTTATCTGTTATGTGGATGATACCGGCATGAAGCGCGAGGAAAAATTCGATATGGTAGTGCTGTCAGTCGGACTTGGCGCCACAAAAGGAGGAATTGAACTGGCCCAAAAGCTGGGTGTTGACTGCAATCGCTACGGCTATGCCTTCACAGACAGTTACAGGCCGGTCGAGACCACTGCTCCCGGTATCTATGTCTGCGGCACATTCCAGGGGCCCAAGGATATTCCATCCTCGGTAATAGACTCGAGCGCGGCAGCCGGTGTGGCCGGAAGCAGATTGACAAAGGCAAGATGGTCTCTTACCAGGAAAAAGGATATACCCCAGGAGAAAGATATGCGCGGGGAACCTGTAAGGATAGGAGTGTTTGTCTGCTGTTGCGGGACAAATATAGCCGGTGTCGTGGATGTGCCTTCAGTGGTTGAACACGCGCTAAGACTTCCGGGAGTAAAATACGCTGAACAGAACATGTTCAGTTGCGCTCAGGATTCACAGGAGAAGATAGCTGACAGGATAAAGGAGCATAATCTGAACAGGGTGGCTGCCTGCACCCCCAAGACCCATGAGCCTTTGTTTCAGGAGACACTCACTAACGCCGGCATCAACAAGTACCTGTTTGAAATGGCAAATATAAGGAATCAATGCTCATGGGTGCACAAGGATGAGCCCGAATTTGCCACACAAAAGGCGAAAGAGCTTGTAAGCATGGCAGTAGCCAAGGTTGGAAAGCTTGAACCGCTGACTGAACCGGTTATGGAGATCGACCAGAATGCCCTTGTTATAGGCGGAGGCATCGCGGGGATGACCGCTGCCAGAAATATGTCTGACCAGGGATACAGGACGATCCTTGTTGAAAAGAGCGGGTCTCTCGGGGGCAATGCCAGGCTGGTTCATGAGACATGGAGAGGTGAGGATGTACAGTCTTATCTCACGGGATTTATCAAAGATATCGAGGCTGACGAAAATATAGAGGTGCTTCTCGATTCACGAATAACCGCTGTCGATGGTTTTGTTGGCAACTTCAAGACTGTTGTCAATCGTGAAGGGGAGGAAAGAGAGATTAAACACGGCGTAACGATAATTGCTTCAGGCGCTTCGGAACTCAAACCAGGTCAGTATCTCTATGGTGAAGATTCCCGTGTTGTTACAGGCCTTGAGCTTCAGCAGAAATTTATTGAGGATGATCAGAAATTAAAGGAGCTTAATACTGCGGTATTCATACAGTGCGTGGGATCGCGTGTGGAGGAAAGGCCCTATTGCTCCAAAATATGCTGCACCTCATCTATTAAAAGCGCCCTAAGACTCAAAGAAATAAATCCCGATATGAATGTATATATAATTTACAGGGACATGCGGCCTTACGGCCTGAGGGAAGACCTCTACCGTGAAGCGAGGTCAAAGGGCGTCTCTTTTATTAGATATGATTCGGAAAACGATATTGAAGTAAAGGCCGGGGACAGGAATCTTGAAATGACCTTTATTGACCTGATGCTGGGCCGACGAATAATAATAAAATCCGATCTTCTTGTGCTTGCTTCTGCCATTATACCGGAAAAGGATAATCCCCTGGCCAGATTCTATAAACTGACTCAGAACGAGGATGGTTTTTTTGCTGAGGCCCATGTCAAGCTGAGGCCCGTTGATTTTGCCACGGATGGAGTCTTTTTATGCGGGCTCGCCCATTCACCCAAGCCTTTTGATGAATCCATAACCCAGGCGCAGGCTGCCGCTGCAAGGGCTGTGACGCTGCTTTCCGCAAAGACAATACCTGTAAGCGGCATTATCGCGACTGTCAATCCCTTTTTCTGCAGCAGTTGCAAGGTCTGCGTTTCAATATGTCCCTTTTCCGCTCCATCCATGGATGAGAAAAGCGGAAAGGCGCGAATAGAACCCACTCTATGCAAAGGGTGCGGGCTATGTGTCGCGTCCTGCCGCTCAGGGGCAATATCTCTTAAGGGGTTTGAAGACTCCCAGATAATGTCCATGATAAGTGAAATGTAAAATAATCATGACTCCTCATAAGAATTGGTGGGTAAAAAAGTCATCAAGTATCTTTTATGCCATGAACATCAAAAAGTTGCAGAACAATTTTGCCTGTTTGTATCATATCGAAATACAAGGAAATCAATTGATGAGGTTACATTAATCAAATATCTCTTGTAAACATTCCTGGATTCCGTGATTAAGTCATGTCTGTGTAACATGCTTTGAAAACCACTTATATAAGGTATGCAAGCAGATATGGATGCGAAACGCCAAAAATGTCATTCCGGAACTTGATTCCGGAATCCAGTTTTTGATTTTTGTTTTCATTTCATTTTTTCTGGTCAAACACAAAGCCTCTCATAAACAGATCTGCGTGTTGGCAATCCAAAAAAGCATGATAGATTCCGGAATCAAGTTCCGGAATGACAAACAAAAACCTTGATTTTTGAATATTCAGTCACATTTCTACCCGCGAATTCTTATGAGGAGCCCATTTTAAAGGGTGCGCCAAATAATGCACTTAAAATATCCAGATTGACTCCTATGCACGAATGCGGGACATGTTATTTACACCTGGAATATAAATTTGCTAAATTTTCTGAAATGTTATAGAATGCAGGTCATTCAACCAGAATAAAGGAGAAAAAAATGAAAAAAATATCAGCAGTCAGTTTATGCCTTGCGATTATGTTGACACTGGCAGGATGCGCCTTCATGCAGACCTCCCAGCAGAAAGGGACAGGGTCAGGCGCCCTCATAGGCGCTGCCGTTGGAGCGCTCGCCGGTCAGGCCATAGGCAGTGACACGGAGTCCACACTTATCGGCGCGGGGATAGGCGCCCTTCTGGGCGGACTTGCAGGAAACCAGATCGGGGCCTACATGGACCGGCAGGAGGCTGAGCTCAGGTCGGCTATCGCAGCTTCAGAGGCCACGGCTATCAGCAGGGAACAGGATATATTGACCGCAACATTCAAATCAGAGCTTATGTTCGATTTTGATTCCGCTTCTTTAAAACCGGGCGGACAGACAGAGATTGCCAGGGTCGCTGCTGTCCTGAATAAATACCCTCAGACAATGCTCAGGGTTGAAGGGCATACCGATACTGTCGGAGATGAAGATTACAACCAGAAATTATCTGAAAGACGCGCCAACTCGGTCAAAAACGCACTGATTCAACAGGGTGTGATGGAACAGCGGATTACAACCGCCGGATTCGGTGAATCCCAGACCATTTCCTCCGAACATGCTGTTAACCGCAGGGTCAATATCGTTATTACGCCTATCAGGGCCCAGGGCTAACAAAAATGGAACCCACATTGCAGGAATGATTGTATTGCAATATTGCATTTAATAGAATCCGCATGTCGCAATATTGCAATACATATTATCCTTTTGCTCTATTCCACTGGAACAACTCAATTCGCTAAACATTAATATTATCAATAAGTTATTTCATGCAATTTATTATCAGTCAATATGGCATCAAAAATGCTTATTTAAAATTGGTGCACTCGTAAAAAAGTCAACTTTTACATAAGGAGGAAGATATGAAGGTAGCTATAAGTTCCAGCGGAAAAGACCTGGATTCACAGATTGATCCTCGTTTCGGGAGGTGCGCGTATTTTATAATATGTGATACTGACAGCATGGAATTTGAGGTATTTGACAATGAAAGCATCTCACTCGGAGGCGGCGCCGGCATACAATCTGCCCAGTTTATTGCCTCTAAGGGTGCTAAGGCAGTAATTACAGGCGACTGCGGGCCCAATGCGGTCAGGACACTGGAAGCAGCGGGAGTAACCATGTTTACCGGCCAGTCAGGGACTGTAAGAGAAGCCGTCGAGAGGGTGAAAAACAACGAATTGCAGTCATCAAAACAGGCCAATGTGCCTGACCATTACGGCATGCAGGACAGCAGCCCCCAGTCCGACAATTCCGGTATGGGTATGGGAATGGGCGGCGGCAGAGGCATGGGACGTGGCATGGGAATGGGCGGCGGAAAAGGCATGGGACGTGGCATGGGCATGGGCGGTGGCAATCAGTTCAATAACACCACTCAATCCGGTGTCACCAGAGATCAGGAGCTGAATCTTCTTAAGAAACAATCTGAAGACCTGTTGAAACAGGTCTCGGAGATACAGGCAAGGATCGGCAAGCTTGAAAAATGAAGACATATCTTGATTACCTGCCCTGCTTCCTTTCACAGGCACTCAGGGCGGCAAGAATCGCCACAGATGATGAAGTAAAGATCAAGAAGGTGCTCGATGAAACTGGTATGATGCTCAGGGATATTCCCATAGGCAGTTCTCCTCCTGAAACAGGGCGCCTGATCTACAGGAAAATACGCGAGATAACCGGGAATAATGATCCCTATAGGGGGATAAAAGAGGAAAGCAAATCAAAGGCCCTCACGCTGTACCCTGGTTTGAAGGAAATGGTTAAAAGGTCTGACGACAGGCTCCTTATGGCTGTCAGACTGGCAATCGCCGGGAATGTGATAGACTTCGGAATAAATCAAAGGTTTGATCTTGAAAAAGAGATAGAGGAAATCATCAGAAGAAATTTTGCGATCTGCGATTACAGGCAATTCAGAGAAGGCCTTGCAGAAGCCGATGAAATCCTGTATATAGGCGATAATGCGGGCGAATGCGTATTTGACAGGATATTGATAGAGGAGATGGGTAAGCCCGTGACATACGCTGTCGGACGAAAAGCGTCCGATTTTCTTTTTGTTAAAGGCCAAGTGCAGAGTTATTGCCAATGATATAGGCGTCAATAAGGGTGATATCTTATTACGAAGAGGAATATTCGATCAAGTATGAAAACTGAATCTATGTTGCCGGGACTCAGGTCCTGGTTCGATAATTATATAGGTAAATATTCTTCCGATGATCCTGCTATTCAGGAAAATAACGATTTAAAGAAAGAGCACACGATCAGGGTATGCGAAGCTATACTTGATATTGGAGTAAGTCTTGATCTGTCTCACGAAGATCTGTCCATGGCCGAAACATGCGCCCTGCTTCATGACATCGGCAGGTTCGAGCAATACAGCAAATACAGGACCTTTTCAGACTCGCGATCGGAAGACCATGCCGCCCTTGGTGTTCGGGTCATCGAGGAAAATGGAATACTTGAATGCCTTGATCAGGGCAACGCAGAGGTTATACTGAATGCGGTTTCATGCCATAATAAATTTTCTCTTCCTGACAAAGTGGATAAACGCTGTCTCTTTTTTCTTAAACTGCTCAGAGACGCAGACAAGGTGGACATCTGGAGGGTGGTTACCGATTATTACAGGAGTGCGGCAGATAAAAGAAATCAGGCCATAGAACTGGATCTGCCGGACACAAACGATATTTCGGAGCCGGTCTATAAATCGCTTATGAAGGGCGATCTTGTGCGAATGGCGGATCTCAGGATATTAAACGATTTCAAGCTTCTTCAGATCGGATGGATATATGATTTAAACTTTCACAGGACCTTTCAGATTGTTCAGGAGCGTAAATACCTTGAAAAAATCAGGGGTGCGCTTCCAGAAAATTCAGATCGTGTTTCGAAGGTCTATGAACGGGCAGTAGCGTATCTTAATATGAATATTTAAGAGTCAATCCGAAGCTTCAGCGGGCCCATTACCGGATCAGTTTTTTTCACCGGCAATGAGCCCTGTGTCTTCCTTGAAACATTTCATGATTCTGAAGAAAGGGATTCAAGCTCTTCAATCCTCTTGTTAATTGCTTCAAGATCATTCTTTATAGCGGCGGCATCATCTTTTAGCATGTTAACTTCGTCTTCAGGTTTCATGGCATACGGGTCTCCATAAGGCGCCCCATAAGCCGGTCCATACCATCCTCCGGCAGGAGGATAAGCCCCTCTTCGGCCTAATCCTCTTCCATAACCACGGCCACGTCCGGCGCCGGCGCCAAATCCACTGCGAAAAGCCCGGCCCAGGCCGTATCCACGGCCATATGCGGCGCCATAGCCCGCGTATCCGGGATTGCATAATCCACGGGCGCCACCGGTCATCGGACCTCCACCTCTTGGTCCTGTTCCATCAAATCCAGGCATAATAAACACCTCCTTTCCATTTAAGACATTAGAACGCGCCGCCCCTTCCATGGCGGTGACGTCCTCTTCCTCTGGGCGGCATATCAAAGTGGCCGCCCTCGATTCTGAGTATTTTGCCCATAACAAGGGCGTCTGCGACAATTGACCTCGCATCAGCTAGAATACGCCCGAATGTCTGCCGTGAAACATTCATCATCCTGGCCGCTGTCTCCTGATCCATACCCTGATAATCCGTCAGCTTTATAGCTTCAAGACCCTCCACGGGAAGAACTGTTACTTCGCTTCCCCAGGGGGGAGTACTGTCAGGGATAAACGCGCTGACAATAGGATGTCCCTGCACGAATCTCATTTTTCTTGGTCTCGGCATTTCTGTCTCCTGTTTTGAGCGTACGCTCATAATATAGCCATTGCCAATTCTATGTCAAGGAATTTTTATGGGCTTATGCTCAAAAAAGAATCTTTTGTCTTTCCTTCTATGGGTGATTGATAAGAGAACCGCGGGTGTGGTATACTAAAGACATTATGCAATGTGACAAGTGTGAGACTTTTATTACTGAAGGGGAAGAGAGAAAACTTCACGGACGGACACTATGTGAGGATTGTTATATGGATCTTCTTTCCCCGGTTAAGGCATGTGATCCATGGGCGGTACACAGCGCGAAATCTTTTTTAAACAACCGGAGGGATGAACCACAACTTAATGAGCTTCAGCAGAAAATTATAGAACTGCTTCAGGAGCAGGGTCCTGTTGAACCAGGCAAAATCTGCGAACGCCTTAAGATAAAAGCGGCGGATCTTGAGAGAGAATTTGCCTCATTGCGACATATGGAAAAAATACGAGGCGAATTGAGGGATGGGAAGCGGTTGATACGTCTCTGGGATTAATGTAAAACTAGAACCCCGGCTTTAATAACCTTGAGTAATAGGTCCCTGATGTGTAAAGCGCCGCTGCGGGATTGTGCCCCAGCAACCTGTCCTTGGCGATAAGAACAGTTGTAAATGCCTCGCTGTATCTGAAAAAGAGAGAATCATGCCCCACGCAAAGTCCCACCAGAACATTGAAATCAGTATTTTCTTCATTGAGAATCCGCGCCTGGGCAACAGGATTGCACATGGGGTCAAACTCGCCGGTTTTTACCTTATCTTGATCTTTGAGCCCTATGGTTGTTTTGTCGATGGCGCCGCACTTGCACATTACAGATACCACATCAAATCCCTGCGCGCTAAGAATATTGGACAACAGGCGCGCCTCTGCATGAAGCCCTCCGCAGAATGCGATTCCGAGCTTTTTATAGTTCATCTTATGCGCGAATTCACAAACCTCCTGAACCCTTGGTTTTGAAGGGTGTAAAACGTATGGCTTTGTTTCACGGTTGATATAGCATTCACCTTCCTGAATGGAGGCCATGCGCGCGAACTCCCTTATCCCGGGTTTCTCATATTCCTTCATAGCCATATCAATAACAGACCTGTAATTTTTTGTGGGACAGAATGCCGGGCCTTTTCCGCCGTTTTCCGATTCACATATCCTTTCATTTTTTGAACATAAGGCGCACTGAGGATGAGGCTTGTCTTTCATTGTGAATTCTCCTGTAGTTTTAATATCTATACAATAGTCTTATCCCTGTATTTCATCTGGCCGAAAGCGGTTGGGTTTGAGTCTGAGCCTCGCGTTATATTCCATTTCCGAAGTAGGCCTTCCTGTTACAGGATGCATGAAATGAAAAGGTAAAATATAGCCTGACGGATATTGGGTATCAAATTCCGCCCACTCATCAGGACTGAGTTTCATTTCAGCAGGATCAAATGAACCTTCATCAGGAATCTCCGCATTTGAGCCCTTTTCAGATGCAGGGATCTGTTTTGAAGGCTGAAAGGCATAGAGCATCTGGAACGCAAGTGTGAATATCTTCCACACGCCATCTTCCCTGATATATTCCATTTCATAGACAACATTCATGTAAATGGGGTCGATCTCATTATTTAAAGGACGAAAGGCTACTGTCCCGTCCCCATACCATCTGCCCTTTGCTGTCATTCCGTCAGGAGCAACTGAGATAAAAGGGGTATCCATTCTTACCTGATGAAGAAAAGCGGGCGGCTTTTCCTTCATTTTGAGAAAATACCGCCTTATTCCCTCCGGGCCCCTGTATGTGCCTTCAACAAAGGCGCCGGAGACACCGGGGTGATTTGAAAAGCAGTCAATAACTTCCTGTCCCATGGAGTTTTCAAGATAATAGGCGTACGCGGCCTGAAGTTTTTTGATATCTTCAATATCCTTAAGCTCACGTATTTCCTTTTCCTTCTCAGCAAGACGCTCCGCCAGTGCACTGACCTGTTTCTCCAGAGAATCCATTCTTGATTCCATTGATCCATCAGCCATAATCACCCTCCCTTTTTAAAATAAAAACGAAGTATAGAGAATCAGTCCTGATGTGTCAATTTAGATCTGGACCAGCATGTAGATTGGGTTAAGAGAAGCAACCCAACAATACATCTGGATTCTCAGATCGAAGCGGAAGAATGAAAAAAAGAATACAGAAAAAACAGTCATTACAAGGCGTTGACCGGGTAATTCAATAAGTAGAGCCGCAAAAAAGAGTATAAATTTTCTGGCTCCTCATAAGAATTTGTGGGTAAAGATAAGACTTAAATACCCTCTAGGAGG
>CAZJOB010000032.1:0-7139 GCA_964547435.1 uncultured Desulfatiglans sp.
ACCCCTAATTTTGCTATGTATGTTAAAAACCCCTGTTTCTGGATGGACACTAGCTACTTTTAATGGCGCATTTGACGAAAATAACTTGTCACCACCTTCCAAAATATCACTTTCTGCACCTTCGGCATCAATTTTTATAAAGTTTATCTCTTGCTTTTCCTTAAAAAACTGATCCAATGATAGATATTTATCATCATCTTTATTGGATACAAATTTATTGACAATCTCTACCTTATCTTTCCATGGGGCAAAAGTGGCTTCAAGAGCTTCAATCCATTCGGGGTTGGTTTCAAATAGGTAGGCCTTTTTTACTTTTTCAATTACAGATAGGGCCAAATTACCCTCTGCTGCTCCGATATCAACCAGTACATCATGTTCATTTATCGTAAAACTATTTGTTAAATACCTGTGTGGTGACTGAATATCCTGTTCCAATAACAAATTATTGTAATTTCTTCTTATTCCCCTGCTTGAAGATTTTCTTCTGAAGTAAAGCCTTTTGCCATTAACATGCACATATTTTAATCGAATATTTTTGTCTTCAAATACCTGGATACTTTCTTTTTTATAATTTTCCTGAAAAGGGTAGGGGAACGTGCACAAGTTATTGTTTTTTAAATAATTAATAACAGATTTTTCTTCTTCTTTGAGTGGTCTTTCAAGTTTTTCATAATACTCAAGTAGGATGTTTCTTTTTTGTCGTGTTTCAATAGATTCGCGTATGAACCTTGGAGTTATTTTTTGAAAGAATGTTTTCTTTTTTGTCATTTTAGATTACAACTATTGATAAGAATTCCCTTTTTGAGTAATGAAATATATGGAGTTGGGAGCTGTGTGTCAATAATAAATAATCCCACCATATAGTTTTAACAGGCTTATGTGAATTAGGAGATCTATCTCAAAATATCAAAAAAATGGCCAATTGATATATCTGGGTGCGTTATATATCACCTATATCATTAGACTCCTGTGCCTTGACAAATACATGCAGTAAAAATAGTATGCTTTTACGCAGGTTAAATATAACTTTATATTATGAATAAAAAAACCACATTGCCGGAAATCGGCACGGAGCGAAAAATATGAAAAAGAGTCTACTTTTGCTGGCCCCTCTTCTTTTTGTGATTGCGGTTCAGGCTCAGCCGCAGGATCTCAGCGGCAGAGAAATTATTGAAATACACAGAGACAGGCATTTGGTTAAAAGCGCCAGGGATACGATAGTGATGCTACTGATCGATAAAAAGGGGCAGCAGAAAAAGCGTGTCATGAATCGATATGGGAAACAGTTCGGGGATGGACTGACCCGAACTCTGATCACCTTTGTTGAACCGGCTGATATCAGGGGAACCGCACTTTTGACCTGGGAGCTGTCAGAAGGTAGGAACAAACAATGGCTCTATCTCCCGGATCAAAAGTCCATGAGGCTAGTGGCTTCAAGCGCGAAAAAAAGCCCTTTTATGGGCAGTGACTTTACATATGAGGATCTTCAACCGGATAATATTGATAATTACACCTATTCTAATCCGGTCACAGAAACGATCGACGACAGGGAATGCTATGTCATTGAAATGAAACCTGCTGATAAAGAGAATGCCAGGTCGAGCTCATATGGCAAACGGGTTCTGTGGATACGAAAGGATATCTTTTTTGCCCTGAAAATCGAATTCTATGATCACAGAGGCAGAATGATCAAGACTCAGACCAATCATGATCTGGTTAACCTCGAGGGCGACATCTGGTTTGCAGAAAAGGTCATAATGGAGGATCATCAGAAAGAACATCAGACCCTGATGGGGGTACAGTCCAGAGAGTTGAATGCCGTGCTTGATGATCAGATCTTTGCGGAAAAATATATACTCTCGGGCAGGCATATATACTGATTCTACAGGATAACTCAATCTCAGGGTACACATCATGCGAACACTAATGGATTATAGCTACAGACACCCACTGACTATAATCCTGATTATCATGATTCTTATAGCTATATCCCTGACCCGAATCGGACATCTGGAGATAGATTCATCCCTTGAGGGTCTTACCGTTGAAAATGACCGGTCAAGGTTGATATATGAAGAGGTTATAAAGACCTTTGGTTCCGACAAGATCAATGTGATCTATGTTCATGACGATGCCCTTTTTACACCTGAAAAGCTTAAAATGCTGGATGATCTGGTTTTTGCACTGGAGGATGTTCACGGGGTTGAGCGGATAGAGAGCATCTTTTCCGTGTCCAACTTTAAAAACCAGGACGGCATGCTGGTATCCGGTCCCCTGATGGAATGGGTTCCGGAGGACCTGAATGAGGCGGAACAGGTTCTTGGTGACGCACTGAACAATCCTCTGATTGCAGACAATATGGTATCTTCGGATGGAAAGAGCCTGGCTATTAACATCTTTATCGACCCCAATGAGACCGGCTCGGAATTTTATCAGCATCTGTCGCAGAATATTGATAAGCTTATTGCTCCGCTGGCAAAGGATTTCAGTGAGATATTCCAGATAGGCACACCTTTTTTAAGGTACCATATCTCCAGTCTGATGCTGACTGACCAGATGAGGATCATGCCGCTTGCAATGGCGGCCATGCTCTTTGCCCTTATCATCACTACCGGATCTCTGAGCGGCGCAGCTCTTCCCTTTATCACTTCCAGCACAAGCATTCTGATCACAGGAGGGTTTATGGCCTTTGCCGGTATTCCCATAAATCTTCTGACCGTAATAATTCCCTCGCTGCTGGTTGTCGTAGGCTCAACGGAAGACGTGCATCTAGTTTCCGAATACAGGGCGGGCATTGAGAATGAAGAGGAGCGTGATCAGGCGATCAGAAACATGATCTCCCGAATGGGACTGGTCATTATGGTCACTTCACTTACGACATTTCTGGGCTTTTTTTCCATTACCCTGAATCGTATAACCATACTGAAACAGTTTGGTATGGTAGCGGCCTTTGGCCTGTTTATAAATCCTCTTATTACTGCGGCACTGGCGCCGATCTATTTCAGGTTCTTTGGATCTTCCAATATTCTGAAACGGATTAGATCAGGAAAAAAATCCCTTTCAGCCAGAGTGCTGGAGTTTGTTACAAAGGGGATCATTTATGCGGTGACCGAAGGTAAAAAGCCTGTAATTATATCATTCATCTTCATTACAATTATCTTCAGTGCTCTGGGTACAAGGCTTGTTCTTGAAAACGATATACTGTCCTTTTTCAAAAAAGACTCTCCGGTTTTGAATCGTATAGAGACTCTGACAAGTGAAATGCCCGGTATGCAGACCTTTTTTATACGAATCAGCGGAGGGCATACCGGTATATTCAAAGAGCCGGATAATCTGAGAGATATTGAAATGATACAGGATTACCTGAAACAATCTGGCGATTTTGACAGGTCATTTTCGATTCTCGACTATATCAAGCTTATAAACAGGGAGATAAACCCCGACGATCCATCGGCGTATGCTGTTCCTGAAACAAAAGAAGGGGTGTCTCAATACCTCACCTTTCTTCAGGATGACGTGATCAACTGCTATGTGTCTCATGACTTCAGCGACGCAAATATTCTGGTAAGGCATAGTATAAACTCATCTTCAAAACAAAAAAAGGCCCTTTCCGGATTGAGAAAGTATATAGATCAGAATATAAATCCTCATTTTATTGTCGATTTTACCGGAGACAGTATTCTGACCATCAACGGCGCCGACTCTATAGCAGAAGGTCAGGCAAAGTCCATTGTTCTTCTGCTTGTCATCATAGCAGTGATCATATCGATACTCTTTATGAATATCAGGGCCGGGCTTATCTCATTGATTCCAAACCTGATACCCGTGGCAGTTAATTTTGGTGTCATGGGCCTTCTGGGGGTGCCCCTGAATGTGGGAACGGCCATGGTTTCGGTCATAGCAATCGGCATCGCGGTGGATGACACCCTGCATTTCATGATCCGGTATAATGCAGAAATGAAAATCGTCAAGAACCAGACAGAGGCCATGAAGGTATGCGTACGCTCTGAATTCAGGGCGGTTTTTGCCACCTCGATCGCCCTTTGCATGGGTTTTTGCGTTCTGGCGTTCTCCAACTTTGTGGTGATTGTGCAGTTCGGTCTTCTTTCGGGGCTTGTTATGATAGTGGCCTTTCTGTCTGATATTTTTCTGACACCAATACTGCTGTCCAATACAAGACTTCTTACCCTCTGGGATTCCCTGAGTCTGAAGCTTCAAAAGGAGGTTATAGAGAGATCTGAATTTTTCATGGGCATGAGGCTCTGGCAGATAAAGAGAATCATACTCCTGTCCCATATGAAGAGCGCGCAAAGGGGTGAATTTCTCTACAGAGAAGGGGATGCAGGCGACCGAATGTATCTCCTGCTTGAGGGTGAAGTAAGAAGCTTCGGAACACAGACCAGGACAGGAAAAGAGGTTAACTACGCACTGTACGCCCCCGGGGATGTGTTCGGCTATATCACAATGCTGGATGAACTGCCCCATTCCTCTGAGGCCGTGGCAAAGAGTGATATCAAATATGTAGAGATCAGCCGTGAGAGCATGGAGAGGCTGAATCGGTTTTATCCGCGAATCTGCAGTAAGGCATACAGGAACCTGGCCCGCATTCTTGGTAATCAGCAGGTCGTCAGCAACTGGATTTTGTCTGAAAGGGGAGGAAGTTGAGGCAGATGAAGGCACGGTGCTGTTTGTTGTTGAGTTTAATTCTGGCACTTGCGCCCTGTTTCTGTTTGGGCGCTTCACAGGAGGATCTGCTTGATCAGTTGGATTCGGTTATGTCTTCCACGGACGAGGAAACGCCGCCTGAGAAACGGGAGGGTTTCGGATTTTATCAACTGGCTGATCATCTTGAGATGTTATTAACTCTGAAATACGGCCACATGTTTGAAAACAGGGGCAGGGATGATGATACAGGAGAGGCAAAAATTGATTTCAGTTCGTGGGCCGGAACGGATATGGCCTCGTTTCATTTTTCAGGCTGGCTGGAGGCAGGCAGCCAGAAGCGGACATATGCAGGTGTGAGTGATGCATTCAGGGATGAGGACCGGCGTCGTAATCACCTTGAGATTAATGAGCTGTATGGTTTTTTCTCATTCGGAAATCTTGAAGTGAGCCTTGGCAAAAAGGTCTTTGCCTTAGACTCTTCCCAGCTCTATTCCCCGGGCCGGATTTATCATTCAGAGGACTTTAATGTCCCTGTGGACTCAAAGACACTTGGTATCTGGCATGGGGCCATTGACTATTCCCTGAGTGATATCAGGCTCTCCTTTGCGGTTTTGCCTGTATTTCAGGAACACAAAATACCGGAAAATGAATCCAGGTGGATGCCATGGCAACTCAACAGCAGCCAGTGGTTTGAAGATGAATTCCAGGACAGTATAAAAAGGGGATATTCAATCTCCGATTTATATCGTCTCTTATATTACTTCAGGGATGCCTTAAGGGGTGATGATATTCTGAGAAATCTTCTTGATAACCGGACGATTGTATTCGAAAAGAATCTTCCTGGCGCAAATTTCAGGGATATGGGTTATTCGGCAAGAATAAAGGGCTCCGCGGGAATGTGGGATCTTTATGGGTCATATTATTCCGGTCCCGGCAGTTATCCTCTTATTCGCATTGATAACCGGCCCAAAGAAGTCGCAGTTATTTGGGAATATCCGCCTGTGCACAGAATCGCGGGAGGCTTTTCCACTGCATGGAAAGGGATAGAATTTCACGGGGAAGGGGCCTATACATATTCCGAGAACAGAAGGGATGACAGCTATGTTTCATTTTTCGGAGGCATCACCTATATAAATGACTCCCTGGCCTTAAAAATAAACTGTGACCGCATGGAAATATCCCTGAACTTCGGGAAAGAACAAATTATTTCACATCAGAACGCGGATGGGTATTATTTCAGCTCGGAAACAATCCGCCTTTTTAAAGGAGATATCGTTCCCGGCATCACCCTGTTTGTCAATGAGGCCCTGACCCTCTATTACCTTACTGATCAGGATTTGAAATATGATTCACAGTATCACAGGGCCGGGCTTAAATACAGGCTCATGCCCGGTCTGGTCAGCGACATTTATCTGGAATCCTTTGACGGGGATGACCGTTCTTTTATAGGCCGGTGGCGGGATAATGACAGGGTATGCTTTGTTCTTAAATGGAACCTGTAATCCGGTAACACACTGTATGGGCATTTAGTATTGCTGTTTTTCTTTGATGTCTCAAAACACCGGGGGCAACGCTTGATAATTACACAAACGAGCAACTTAATTGGTTTTGAAAATAAAGTAAAAACACCAAAGGTTTTCGCCCTTTACCCCCTTATTTTTCACTCCAATTTGTAAGGTCCTGATTTTTATACTTTGTTGCCAGCAGTTGGGCTGCGTCATATACTTTTTTGCCGGGAAGGCCCATTGATTCCATTTTTTTAATCCATTTTTTATGAAGAGGCCTGATAACAGCATACCACTTTTCCATCTCTTCCGGCGTAAGATCAATAAAGGTATTTCCTAATTTTCTGCATATCTCTTCATTTCGCGGAATATTTTTTATCTCAATTTCAGTCATCCTCATTGATGCCCATAATGCGTTGTCATCTATTATTTTTTGGACTTCAGCGGGCAGGCTTTCATACCTTTTGCGATTCATGATAAAGGAGGTTCCAGTGAGCCCCAGGCAGTCGCCGGTTGGCCGGACGTGAATTTTAACCACATCCTGCAGATTAAACATGGGTATTCCTGAAATTCCTGTGGCCATTCCATCAGAGACGGGCGCCAGTCGCGGGGCGCCTGCATTATCGGGATCGCGCCAACGGATTTAAACATATCCGCAATCATGCCGGAGGAATGTATTTTCAGTCCTTTAAAATCTTTAGGCTGTCGGGCTGTTATATTCAGGTTAAATATATTAGGAAGCGCCATGAAATGAAGGAGTTCCTTAAATTTGGATAACTCGGCGCCGAATTCCGGGATTGTTTCCTGAAGTTCAAACCATATTCGGGTTGCCGAGTATTCATTATACCCCATAAGAGGAACAGTAACGATTTCGTGCAGAGGGGCGCGTTCCAGTTCGTAATCAATGCCGAGAAGTGTAATATCAACAAGACCTTCTTCACATGCCCGAACCTGGTCGGCGAATTTATA